>JAFNVD010000163.1 GCA_017383785.1 Peptococcaceae bacterium
AACCACCACCGCAGCAGTAGTTGTTTACACCGTGTTCTTTCATTTCATAGTATGGCAGGCCCATGTTGCCATAGTGACCTGGGTTCATGATATATTTCAGAATATCACGCTGTGGTTTTACGATACCCATCTGACGAACATAGTTACATGGGTCATGCAGAACAACTGGGAAGTCGTTGCGGCTTGGGTCGATATCGTAAGTACCGGACAGTACTAAGTCACGCATCAGAGGCAAGAAGCTCTGTACAGGTACACGGTCTTTACCAGGATACAGACGGTCAGCGTAGATTGCAGCAGCTTTGTGAGCGTGACCGCATTCTGCGATAACGATACGTTTAACACCCAGTTTTTTCGCTACTTCGTTCTGTTTGATAGCAACTTTTTTAGCCTGAGCATCATCGTACCACAGACCATAGTTTACGTTGTCATAACCGCAAATTTCGCTGGATAATGTCCAAGACAGACCAGCTTCCTGGAACAGCATGGTGAATGCCATTGGGTTTTCAGGCCATGCGTTAAATTCCCCTGCGTTGTGCAGCAACAGGATATCAGCGCCTTCAACGTCCATTGGAGTTTTGTATTCGGTTACGCCTTCGCCGAACAGGTCGGTAGCATCTTCGTCCAGGAATTCAACAGTATCCAGGAAAGGAACTTTGGACATACCTGTGGAAGAACCGGTTTTCAGCTGCAGTACAGTACCTTTTTCGTGTAATGGTTTTGGAGCATAGCCCAGTTCCTGGCTGAAAATTTTACGAATTTCACGAGCCAGTAAGCCGTTGTCCAGAGCCAGAGGGCAAGTCTGTGCGCAACGACGGCACAGGTTGCAACGGTATGCGGATTCGCCCAGACGAGCAACAGTCTGCCAGTTCAGTTCAATATCCCCACCGATAAATTTCACCATAACGCCTTTTTTGCCGCCAGGGATCAGTTTACCGTTTTTGTCGAAGTATTTTTTCACGATCATACGTAATACTTCAGCACGGAATGTTGGACGGTACAGTTCGTGACCGCCTGTCGCTTCGAAAATGTGGCATGCATTGGAGCATGTGTTACATTTTGCACAGTATTCCATAGACAGGTTCAGAGCCTGCAGAATACCTGCGTTTGTTTCAACGGACAGCATTTTTTCAACGCCGGACAGGAATTTCTGTACCAGTTCGTCTTCTTCTTCTTTTGTTTTAGGTCTTTCAAATGTATCGATAGCAATAAAGCCATCCAGATGTGCATTATATTTTTCAGCCCATTCAGGTTTCCCCATTTTGATACCAGGTTCCATTTCTGGTTTGTCAAAAGGTGCTGGCAGTGGTTTCAGGTCAGCCAATGTCAGTTCTGTCAGCTGGTCACACATGATACTTAAATCACGAGGTCTCATTTCATTGCCTTTAATCACGATAGTATTCCTCCCTCTTCGATATTATTTCTGTTCTTCAGCTGGAGCAGTTTCGTTCCAGTGAGGAGCAGCCCATTTTTTCGCATTTGGATTTTTTGGTTTCTGCTGAGCAGCGATGATATTTGCTTCAACTTTGCTGCCAGGCAGGTTTGGTTCGTTATCCCAGATAACTTTATGGAAGGTAAAGAATTTACCTACATAGTGGCTCAGTTTGGACAGTGGAATGTAGAAACTGATGAAACCTAACAGCAGAATGTGGATTACCAGCATTGCTGGAACAACACCACCGAACTGTGCAGCCAGAGGGCTGAAGGTGAACATAGCTCTTACCATAGCATAACCATATTCAAAGCTCATGCCTGTAGTGAACCAAGTCAGTAAGCCTGTTGCGCCAACTGCTAACAGAGCAACCAGGTTGAATACTTCCTGTGGTGTGGTGTAGATTTTGTACTGTCTTACGCACAGACGTTTGTACAGTAAGCCAATACCACCAACAGTCATCAGTACACCGGCAACCAAACCAGCAATAGTTACCAGCAGGTTAACGATAGTGAACAGAATACCAGCCGGTACGAAAGCACCAACAACCAGTAATACGCTCCAGGCGATTGCAGCATACATACCTAAGTGTAAAGAGTAGGACAGCCACCAGAAGTCATTCTGGTTTACGAATAATTTTTTGATGAACAGCATTTCAACCAGCATGTCGATAATTTCGCCTTTCAGGTTGTGATGACGTTCTTTTTCGTTCCAGTTATCTTCTTCAAAATAGGAACCGCCGTAATGCATTTTTTCTTCACTTTCCAGTGGGATTGGATATAAATCCTGTCTGCCGTGCTGAGGCATGTTTGCATAGTACATGGCTTTTTTCGCAGAGAAGCCGATGAATGCAATCAGAGAAACCCAGCAAAATAGAGTTAAAATCATAGTAGTACCTCCTTGGATAAATTAGTTTGAAATTTTGACGCGCTGAAGCTGTTAGTCAAGTTTTGTCTGTCGCCTGATTCAGATGAAACATATCATAATAGTTTCAGTGCATAATCCTACTTACTAATATTATACCCAATTATCACGCAATTTCAAATCTTTTTTCGTTATTCGGGGATTTTGCTAATAAATATCTACAGGGGGGGATATTAAAAAAAATTATGCCCACCCCAAAATGCCGATAAAAGGGTATTCGAGTTCCAAAATTTGTGCTATACTATTGTACCAGTAACTATATAATTTTGTATCCGTATTGGTATTTGTGTGAGAAGGGGATTTATTTGACGAAAAAACAGTATCTAATTTTACTTGCGCTGGGTTTTGGCGGATTGCTCAGTGCTCTGAACACCACTATGTTTAATGTAGCGCTTCCAATCATGATGGAAGTGTTCAACGCCTCTTTATCCAGTGTACAGTGGCTGACCTCCGGGTATATGCTGGCAGCGGGGATTATTGTACCGGCGGCAGCCTTTTTGGGCGAACGCTTTGGGTACAAGAGAATCTTTTGTATTGCGTTATTGGGCATCTTGGGCGTGTCCATTTTGGGGGCTTTTGCCTGGTGTATTGAAGTGCTGATTGTGGCACGATTTATTTTTGGTTTTACCGGCGGGCTGCTGTCTCCGCTGTCCTTGGCCATGCTGTATCGCTATATGCCTAGTAATCAGCAGACATTGGCAGCCAGTGTATGGAGCATGACCGCAATGGTAGGTGCGGTGCTTTCTAATTGCTTGTCCGGCTTTATTCTCAGCATCGCTAGCTGGAGATTTTTGTTGTTGTTCAATGTGCCATTTGCATTGATTGCAGTATTATTATGTATCAAAGTACTGCCGTCTGATCAGACCGGAAATACAGTACGACTGGACGGTCCTGGCTTTGTACAGACTTCCATTGCAAGTTTTATGCTGCTTTTTGCATTTAGTAATTTGTCCAACTGGGGGATGAGTGTCAAACTTGCCG
>JAFNVD010000018.1 GCA_017383785.1 Peptococcaceae bacterium
CGCCGATACCTTCACCCGTATGAAAGAAATGGTGAATGACATCGCCGACGGTAAACCGGTCTCCGGCTTTATGGACGAACTGAAAACCATGTTTACCAGAGTTATGCCAAGTAAAGAGTAAAATCACAACAGCCAAGCTACCAATTAGATAGCTTGGCTGTTATACTTTTATGATAACCAATTCAGAGGATTAATCGTTTCAAAAAAATCTTTTGTTCTCTTTTCAGGTATATACTATCATGCCTTGCTCCAAAAATAAAGCATCTATCCATTACATATATAGTGCCTATACCCCCTAAAAACGAAGAAAGAGCCAACCTGTTAAGGTTAGCTCTCTTAATTCAATTATCGTAAGCATCTTGTTAGGTTGGCTGAGATACACCGCTTTCTTACTTTCTCATTTATGGCTGAGATTCACCGCTTTTGAAGCTCTCGCTTGTGGCCGAGATACACCGCTTTTGAAGTTCTCATTTATTTAACAAGAGTACTGCTTACAGTTATATTATATACATTTTCAGATAAAATGCAATACGTTTCACATGCAAAAAGGAAATTTTTTCAACTATCTTATTTCACACAGAAACGGTTCTATATATTCCTGAATAAAATCCACTCTGTCAAATACAGTCGGTTTAAAATAAGAGGACACCGCTACTACGATATCTTTTTCCGAATTTACATAGATTACATTGCCACTGTTTCCAATGGCTGCGTAGATAGGTTTGTCCCTATCAATCACCCACCATAAATAGCCGTAATCCATGCCTCTGAAATGATTACTTTCAACGGTGCGAGGATTGGTCATTTCTGCAATCCATGTTTCAGATACAATCTGTTTATTGTCGTAACGACCTTTTCCCAAGCACAGCAATCCTATTTTCGCCATGTCTTCTGCCGACATGCAAAGCCCATATCCCGGTGTGCCAAGTCCATCGGGATCGCAAAACCAAATGTTTTCTTTCGGAGTTTTGCCGATGGTAAATGCTTTATGCTCTTCTGCTGTTTCTACATAATAGTTAGCGTGTGGTTGAATGCCCAACGGTTCAAAAAGATATTTATTGGCATAGTCTACGGTTTTCATCTTTGTGGCTTGATATAAAATCCCCGACAGTATATGGAGACAGACAGTTTTATAGTTGAATTCATCGGTTAGACCTTTTTTGCCGCCTAAAAAATCAAGGGATGCATAGGTTCAATTATCACTGGAACAAACCTTTGTCCAAGGGTCACCTTTCCCTTTATACGGGGCTCTCATGGTCAATAAATGCTTGATGGTAACATCATAAATCGTCTTTTCGCCTCGTTTGACTTTATAATCCGGAAAATACTCCAGCACTTTGTCATCAATGCTTTTGATTTGCCCTTTATCCAGAGCAATGCCAATTAGTAATGCTATAATACTTTTGGTGGCTGACATGATATGGGTGCAATCTTCCGGTTTATACTCGTTCCAGCAATCGGAATATACTTTTTTACCTGATTTATATGCGACAATCTGACAAATGTTTGGATGATATGTTTCTACAAACGTATGCAATTCTTCTTTATTCATATACGTACAACTCTCTTTCGCTAATTCTTACATTTGGGCGCCCTGTAATAAGCTTAAGCGAATTAAAAATTGATTTCAATAGTTTTTTCATAAAAACAGAGCATCTACCCACAAGGATTGATGCTCTGCTTTCTATGCTACTCATTCTCTATATTCAATTCAATATTTCTCATCGTATTTGGTGTTTCTACGGAATTGTTTAGGTTGCGCATATATTTGCTCAATTTAGCTCGGCGTGAGCCTCTGCTGTTTACTACCGATGGGACAGATTCTTTTTTATCAGCTGTATCTGGATATAGTTGTTCTACTTCAGTTTCTTCAATGCAATCTAATTCATTTACATTACAATTCCATTCTGCTTCGTTCGCAGGCAATGTACAAAATACACCGGTTCCGGTGATATGGATACTGGTTTCGTCTATTAGTTGTGCGGTAATACTCTGATAGTACGGCATAATTCCATTCAATTCTTGCAAACCTTCCGGTATCAGTATATTTGCCTTCATTGGCAGCCTGTATTCATACACAAATACCTGCTCCCCTGCTTGCTGCCTGCTCTGATATACACAAACAATCTGGTATTGGGTATCGATTTGCAGTTGTCCGGCATCAATAGTCCAGTCTTCTACTTGCAAATTCACAGATGTTTGCAATAATTCACTGCAAGTGGGCCACGGAGCTTCTAATGTAATCTGTTCGTCCAGTTGAAATTGACCCAACAGCACCTGCGTTTGTTCTAAAGGCTTGCTGCGGTTCATTTGAAAAACTGTTTCTAACAACAAACAGCCTTCTGCAGCTTGGGTGTAATAACACGTCAATCGCATACTGTTTTGCTCAGCCACCGGTTCTTCCCAGGCTCCTTCTAACGGAAGCACTGCAAAAAAGGTTTCTTGCTGATCATCACGATTGAGATAATCAATCTGTACCGTAATACTGCCTTGAAACGGTACAATAGTGTCTTGTGCCATATCATCAATCACTTGACGCTGCCAAACCCAGTCGTTGAGCACCACATCTTGTATTTCTATCAATTCCTGCTGCGGAATTTTCAGCATAGTTTTGCAAATAATCGTATACGCTCTCTGGTCTGTCAAGAGTGCTACGTCATTCCATTCATAGGTCAGATAGGTTCTCTGCACCTGAAACACCTCCACCATATATTGTTTGTCTCATTATATGATGGATTCTGTTTTTTATGATTGAAATGCTTCCAATAGCAATCCATACACCAGCCCTTTGTCGCTGATAATGACTTCGGATACGCCCAGCATCTCCATTGTTTTTTGCAGGATGAGTACACCATATGGCATAATATCTGCCCGTTTGCGTTTCATACCGGGAATCTGTTCCCGTTCTTCCTGTGACATTGCAAACAATGTATCACACCAGTAATCTACACGGGCTTTAGAAAGAGCCTGTCCATGTATTTTACTGCCGTCATATTGGATTAACCCAAGTTCCATAGACATCAAGCAAGTATTGGTGCCGCCTACTGCAATCAATACGCTATTATCAGGAAATGCAGTTCCTTTCAAACTTTTTAAAGTAGTTTCAACGCTATCTAATAATTCCGGATGTTCCAGCAAGCGTACTGCCCCTAAATTAACACTGACGCCATGCAGCGCATCGTTCTCCGGATATACAAGTTCTGTACTGCCGCCGCCAATATCCAATACTGCCAGTGGACGGTTGAGGCTTTGAAAATCTCCGCTGGCACCCAAATAGCTGAGTCGTGCTTCTTCAGTACCCGGTAGAATTTCCATTGGAATCCCTGCACAGTTGCTGATAGCCTCCTGAACTTCTGCTTTATTTTGTGCATCGCGTACCGCACTGGTGGCTGTAATACGAATGCTTTCTACATTCATCTCTTTTGCTTTTGCTACAAACTGTTGCACAGTCTTTACATTGCGTTCCAATGGCACAGGACGAATAATCCGTTCATCACCCATTCCTTCGCCCAAACGAGTTTCTGCTACTTCTGTATAGGTCATCTGAAATTGACCGCCTATCTGCTCTGCAATTGCCAGACGTGTACTGTTGGTTCCCATATCAATTACTGCTTTTTTCATAAATGATACCCCCAAAATTCAAATAAAAAACGGTGCAGAATCAATCCACACCGTCCATTGTTTAGTATCTGTTACCGCTTTTGCGTTTGGAATTCATGTTTTTATTTAAAGACGCCTGTTTTTCCTCACTGTCTTTCATAAAACGTGCCAAACGATCTTCAAAGGAAACTGTTGGCTGTTTTGGCTTTTCTTTTGCCTGACGAATGGATAATCCTACTTTCCCTTTGTCATCCACGTTAATTACTTTTACTTTTACAGTATCTTTTACTTTCAAAAACTCATTTACATCGTTGACATAGCTGTCTGCTACTTCAGAAATGTGTACCAGACCGGTCTCCCCTGTGCTCAACTCAACGAATGCACCAAACTTTGTAATCCCTGTTACGGTTCCCTCTAAAATTTGCCCTTTACTAATGGACATGCCAACAAACTGCCTCCCCAAATAAATTTAGATGATGTTTTAATCGATTTGTACCAGAATTTCGTTTTCTCCAACCAGTCCCAAGTCTTCACGGGCACGTTTTTCAATGGCATCATCACTGCTGATATATTCCAGCTCTGCCTCTAACGCCGCCTGTTCAGAGTATGCTGTCTCCAGGTCTTCTTTCAACGCTTTCTGCTGCGACTTTAATTCAAGAATATTTCCGGCACCGATCACAAGATGACAAACCACATATACTGCAACCAAAGAAACAACAATTCGTTTTACATTCAGTTTGCTTTTTTTGCTTTTCGCCATCTGTTCACCACCTATATACAAGCTTATCGTCTTATTATATAATAAATAGTTTTCAAATGCTACAATAAATTTGCAGTATTCGGTATTTTTTTCTATATAATTTCTTCCAAATGATCAACTGCATCCATCTCGTTCTCTTTTAATTCTTGCCTGTGCTGTTTCATTTTCTGTACATACTTCTTTGCTCTGCAAAAAACATGGCGATAAAGCATTTTCCATGGCAGCAGCAAAATAGTTGTTGTCTTGCCATATATCCATAAAGATCCTTTGGCCAGCACACGAAGCACATGTATACAATACTGTCTCAACAATCTAGCATATAAAATTGCACCCAATATCAATGCAAATACAACATACATACGCAATAATCCATGGTATCTCATAATCAAAAATACACACATACAGAACCCCAATAGTAGGACAGTCATGAATTCTGCAATGATATGGTAGCGTTTTTTCCATTTAGCCTGTATGCCAATTTCATTTACAATATCCATCAGAACAAAAAGAAGTGCTCCTACAGCTATCATACAGCAAATTAACTGCAACTGTTCATAAAGCAAAGTATTATTCATGACAGCATTTTTTGTATAAATGATTGCTGCGATTGTTTTTTGTGTTTATGTTTATGGCGTTCTTGTGGATAAATCAATGCATCAATATTACCTGTAATCTGCAAGACACCTGCGTCCAAATCTAACTGCGTAATATTCAACTGCACACCTTGCACTTCTAATGTACCTTGCTCGGTAAGTAACACAATGCGTTCTGTCTCAAATATATCGATATGCTGTACACCGGTTAACTTTAAAATCTCTCGATTGCTTAGTTCTATCACTGACTGGTCCGCTAACTGCATATCATCACGCCCTTTCGTAAAATACTTCATCATACTTTATGCATCGCTTCCGTTGTTTAGAAGTACTACATACACAACAAAAAAGGGTTTCTTATAACATATTATAAGAAACCCTTTCCATCATACTCTTTTACTATTTAAGATAATTTTGTTGTCCATTTTTCACAGTTCCATACATCTGTAACGATATCCTGATAAAACTCAGGTTCATGGCAGATTAACAGAATGGTACCTTTATATTCTTTCAGCGCACGTTTCAATTCGTCTTTGGCATCAACATCCAAATGGTTTGTCGGTTCGTCCAGTGCCAGTACATTGGTTTCACGATTAAGCAGTTTGCACAGACGTACTTTCGCTTTTTCGCCACCACTCAGCACCTGAATTTTACTTTCAATATGTTTTGTAGTCAAACCGCATTTGGCCAATGCAGCACGCACTTCCTGCTGTGTGTAGTGCGGGAATTCATCCCATACTTCCTGCAGGCAGGTTTTATCTGTAGGTTTGGTTTCCTGCTCGAAATAACCGATTGCAAGATTCTGACCGCGCATGACATCACCCTCTAACGCTTGCAGTTCACCCAATAAGCTACGCAGCAATGTAGTTTTCCCAATACCGTTGGCACCAACCAATGCAATTTTCTGGCCACGTTCCAGCAATAAATCCAGCGGTTTTGATAATGGTTTATCATAACCGATTACCAAGCCTTTTGTTTCGAAGATTAATTTACTGGTAGTACGACCCATCTGGAAGTTAAATTCTGGTTTTGGTTTTTCCTGTGCCAGTTCAATAATCTCCATTTTATCCAGTTTCTTTTGACGAGACATAGCCATATTACGAGTCGCAACACGTGCTTTGTTACGAGCAACGAAATCCTGTAAATCAGCAATTTCCTGCTGCTGTGCACGATATGCTGCTTCCTGCTGCTGTTTTTTCACTTCATAAATACGACGGAAGTTATCATAGTCCCCAACATAACGATCCAGTTTCTGATTTTCCATATGGTAAATCAGATTGATAACACTGTTCAGGAACGGAATATCATGAGAAATCAGCAAGAACGCATTTTCATATTCCTGCAGATAACGTTTCAGCCAGTTGATATGAGATTCATCCAAATAGTTTGTCGGCTCGTCCAGCAATAAAATATCCGGTTTTTCTAAAAGCAATTTCGCCAACAGAATTTTGGTACGCTGCCCACCACTTAAATCCTCAACGTCTCGATCTAAACCAATATCGTTCAGCCCTAAATGATGTGCTACCTCTTCAATTTTGCTGTCGATAACATAGAAATCCTGTGTGTCCAGAATCTCCTGCAAATCACCAACTTCGTTCATCAATTCGTCCAGCGCATCGCCTTCCAACTCACCCATTTGCATATAGCTGTCATTGATTTGCTGCTCAATATCATATAAATACTGGAATGCACTTTGCAATACGTCACGAATGGTCATACCCTTTTCCAGCACTGCATGCTGGTCCAGATAACCAACACGTACACGCTTAGACCATTCAATATTACCGGCATCCGGCATCAATTTACCTGTAATAATATTAATAAACGTAGATTTCCCTTCACCATTGGCACCAACTAAACCAATGTGCTCACCTTTCAGTAAACGGAACGATACATCATCAAAAATTGCTCTGTCACCAAAACCGTGACTTAAATGTTCAACAGTTAAAATACTCATGGATAAACTCCTTTATTGTGATAATAACGATAGTATTATTGTACAGAAAATACGAAAAACACACAAGCCAATAAAACAGATTTGTTCATATATTTTCGTTTTAGATATTATTTTTCAGATGATATTTGTTAAACGTTATTTTAAACAAAAGAAAAACACACCTGATTGACAAGTGTGTTTGTATGGAGGGAGAAGGATTCGAACCTTCGAAGGCAGAGCCAACGGATTTACAGTCCGTCCCCTTTGGCCGCTCGGGAACCCCTCCAAATAAAAAAATGGCTCCCCAAACTGGACTCGAACCAGTGACATCATGATTAACAGTCATGCGCTCTACCGACTGAGCTATTGAGGAGCATATCCCGGCAATGACCTACTCTCCCACAAAAAGAATATGCAGTACCATCGGCGCTGGAGGACTTAACTTCTGTGTTCGGAATGGGAACAGGTGTGACCCCTCCGCCATTATCACCAGGATCTTTTTCTCTATTTATCTTTCA
>JAFNVD010000019.1 GCA_017383785.1 Peptococcaceae bacterium
AACTATATTATTATACCTTCTTTTGCACCAATACGCAACCCCAAACAAATAAGGCGCCGAACCGACGCCTTTCATAAAACTGTATAATCAAAACAACGCAGCTATACTGCAATTTATTTCGCTTTTCTGATAATTCCCATTGGTGTGCACTGATTCCCCTGACACAATGGATTATCCGCCAATACTTTTGTCAGGAAATCGATCTGATTTTTCTTACCGGAGTAAGCCAGAATTTCAATCCCTAAATCATTGGCATCGATAATTGTGACATCATAGCCTACAGCATCTGCAATCTCTTTGCATACTTTTTCAGGGTCTTTTGGCCCTAATGTTACACATTTGTTTAATGGCGGCATAGCGGTTGGGCATGGGCCATCAATTGCACGTACTTCATCACCGCAAATGGCATAGAAAATACCGCGTTTTTTAAACAGTTTCCCGATTGCAGAGCAGAACGCTGCAAACAATACACGTGGTGCACCTACCAAATCAATGGTCACCTGCATGGTTTCCGGCATCGTACGCCCCAAACCGTGCGGGGAACGATATACGAATTTCACCAGCAATTTTGCCAAAAAGCCCGGTTTAATTTCATCCAGCGGAATCGCACGATTTTGGGTACATGCCACTGCTTTTTCAGACATAAACAAAATATCGCCTTTTTGCATATGCGGCACTGCATAGGTATTTACAATATCCACCATGTTATCTTCTTTCCCAATCAGCTTTGTCTGCAAAGCATAACGTTCATACGCTGTACCATCGACAATTCGGAGCAGCTCTTTCCCTTCATTTACTGTAATATTTTCCATCTTGTCCACCTCATATCATAGTCTCTATCTCGTTGTACAACTTGCTTGTCCACATTTAGCATAGTGCGTTTCTGTACGTATGTCAAGCAGTTTGCACGGTATTCACATTTCTATTTCTGATTCTATTTACTATCGTATTATTTACGACCAAGTTTACGTTTTACAATACGCAGCACTTGCTGTGCCTCTTCCATACGCATGACAATTGCCATAGCCGCATACACGATTACCCCAATTGTAATCCCAACACCAACTTGTACAATCTGCATCAACTTATTGCTCATGTCCAAGATTTGCTCCAATCCGTTGGCTGCCATGTATACTGCAAGACCCATTAAAACAGATGCTATTATAGACTGCAATGCAGATTTCAGCAATGCTTTACCGCCATATTGCCCGATTTTAAATCGCAACGCAATACCTAATACAAACATGCTCAACAAGCCACTTAAAGAATACGCCAACGCCAGTCCGCGATAAGTGAATGGGCCTACCAAAAGAATGCTGATTATGATGTTAAACAGCAATACAAACACATTAATCAGGACAGGAGACTTGGTATCCTGTACAGCATAAAACCCTCTGTTCAGAATTTGCTGAGCACCGTACCCTACTACACCAATACAGTAATATACCAGTATCACCGATACCAACTCAATCTGTTGACCGGTAACTGCACCTTGCTGGTACATTGCACGAGTCACGGGATGACTCAATGCAATTAGTCCGGCAGAAGCAGGAAGGGTAATGAAGATTACTGTACGCAGCCCCATAGTCAAATTCTGCTTATACGCCTCGATTTCACCCCGTGCGACATGGCTGGTCATTGTTGGAAATACCGACAGCCCGATAGCAGCAGCAAAAATACCTACCGGCAGCATCATGATACGCTGCGCCTGTTTCAAAGCATATACAACACCGTCACCCAAACCGGAAGCTAATCGCTGGCTTACCAACAGGTTTAATTCGTTCATGGATAACCCTAACACCACCGGTAAAAATAAAAGGAAAAACTTCTTCACGCCGGGATGATTCAAATTTAAACGCAGTTTATAGGAAAACCCATATTGACGCATCGCTCTGATTTGAAGCAGTAAATTCAGAGCCGCACCTACAACAACCCCAATGGTAAAGCCCATAATGCCAATATGGCGTGCCAAAAGCAGGCCAATTATAATAATAGCAATATTATAGACTACTGCACCTAACGCAGGAATCGTAAACTCTTTATAACATTGCAAAATCCCTTGTGAAATCCCTGCCAAGCACATAAAAAAGCACTGCGCAAACATAATGCGGGTCAGCACAATGGTAAGAGCCGTCGCCTCTGCTGCATTAGCATGTTCAAACCGTACCATAATATCAATCAGCTGCGGTGTAAACACAATCCCAATCGCAATCAATACCATAGATGCAATGGCTACGATATTTAAAATAGTACTGGCCATAATATGTGCGTCTTCATCTCGTTCCGTAGCCAAGTAACTGCTGAATACCGGGATAAAAGCCGAACTCAAGCCACCGCCAACCAGAGCAAAGTAAATCAAATCCGGTATTGTAAATGCCGCCGTATAAGCATCGGCCTGCCAGCTGATACCGAACATACTGCTGACAGAAATGTCACGTACAAACCCTAATATACGCGATATGGTCATCATAATCGTCAGCATCCCCGCAGCATACAGTACGCTATTATGTTGTTTCTTTTTTGGTTTATTATTGATTTCCTGTGCGGAAGTTTCACTCATAACATACTACCTAAGCTTTCTTTTCACACCAATAGGACATGCCTCGTTATTGCCGATTGGCTGTAAAATATTCTCGTATGTTTTATTTTATCCTATGAGAAAATATTTGTATAGACAAATTTTTTTATTACACTTTTATTATTGCTTCTTACAAGATACTCCACAGTATTACCACTAAAAACCCTAGATAAGCGAGCCCACAATAAATTAATGCAGTAATCGGCAAACACTGTTTTCTGCATACCGTTATATATAATCCGGCTGTGCTGAATAGCAAAAACATACTGCTAATCCCTGCAGATAATGTCAACGTCCAATCGCACAGCAGCATCCCCATAGCAGGAATCATAGTACTTTGAAACGCCATAGCACCTGTAATATTCCCTAATGCTAGTCGATCTTTTCCCTGAGACACCCAAATAACACTGTTAAACTTTTCAGGCAATTCTGTAGCGATTGGCGCAATAATCATAGATAATACCAAAGGATGCATTCCGTAAAGCTCTGCTGTGCGAGAAATCCCTGCCACAAAATATTCCGCGCCACCTGCAATGGCACCTAAACCAAGCCAAAACTGCAACAAGATTAGAAACCAGGACGGTGTCACCCGTCTGCTAAAATATAATGGACGTAAATTATCATCAGAGATGGCATTGCCACTATGGGCTACATTCCATGCATATCTTACATATGACAATATCAATAGTATTGCTATATATCGTTTACTCCATTGCGGCAAAAAGGCTGCCGCTATCACTAGCAGATACATACAGATAAAAAAACGTAAATCTCGTTTCATATCAACAGCATCAACATGCATGATTTTTCTTCCTGTTTTACGCCCACGTAAAATCCACGCAGCAAAACCGGTAATAAACATAGCAAGTGTACCAAGCATAAAGGGGGCACCCAAAATTGCTCCAATACCAATATCCACTGCATTAATTCCGCCACTCATAAACGCAATCAACGGCACCATCGATTCCGGCAGTGCAGTCCCCACCGCTGCCAGCAAATGGCCGACAGAGCCTTCCGGCAGTCTTAGCCTGTTTCCTAGCCATTCTACACTGTTGGTAAACAATTCTGCTCCAATTAAAATCATCATTAACCCTGCCATCAATTGCAACACCATAGCCATCCCTCCGGTGTTACTATATGCCGGTACAGGTAGTCCATATTCCGACGAACTATAATCAAACCTTCTTTATCAATAATTTTTAGTATAACAGCTCTTTTGTCTTTAATGCCTCTTCGCGGCTAATCATATACAATGTGCCATCATTGCTTATGCTTGCAAAAAACACATTTTGCGGATTATCTATGCCGTTCTGCTTTAATTTTGTCATTAGCCATTGTTTTGTCAAATGATGCTCCCGCATCCCTTTCAAATTTATTTCACCATCGTCAATCAAAGTAAGCGGCATACCTTTGAATTTATCGGATTCTTGAATCTGAAAATCGCCTTTTGTAATCGGCTTGCTTTCTGTCTTTAACAGTACTGTTAATTCGCCCGATGTTTCTAATACTGCATACTCCACTTCGGCAATGTCAAACACATCTTTTTGACGAAGCTGACTCATCAAGTCATCAATATTGTATCTAGCTTTACGCATTTCGTTCATTTGTAGCCTGCCGGATGCAATTAACAGATTGGGCCGCCCATACAAAAATCGCCTAAATTTATTGCTTTTTAAACAGATCAATGATATCCCGACTTGTAATACTGTCAAAATCAGCATAGGAATTATGCTATGCATCAATGTCAAATTTCTATCTGTCAATGGCAACGTGGCCAATTCGGCAATCACTATGGCCACCACAAAATCTAAATTAGAGAGCTGGCCAATTTCGCGTTTCCCCATAATACGTATCGAGGCCAATAAGAGCAAATAAATAATCAATACTCGCACAATTACTTCTAATAAACCAATATCATTTCCGTTTCCCATGATGTCCTCCAATAGACAAATCGCTTCAAATCGGTTATAATATAAAGGTCATATTATTTTACCAATATGGGAGGTGTCTATACAGTAATGACCACTCTTGAAATTGTTTCTTATGTTTTAATTCTGGTGTCTGCAGTGTTTAAAGGAATTGCTTTGATGAACTTAAACAACAAAAATCGTGAATTTGCAATTAGCAAAAAGTTGTACACGAAATTTAATATCGCCAGTTATTTGACTTTGGTACCTGGTGTTATTTTGTTTGCATATTGCAACTTTCTATAATATCTAATTTATTTCTCTGCAATAGTTTGGCACAATCTGCTCGGAATATTCCTGACGGATTTTTATATTTGTTATTATCATACAGAAAGGCGGGATAACGTGAATCATATATTAATTCTTGGCGGTGGTGCATCAGGTATGGTCGCGGCAATTTCTGCAGCAGAGCATGCCGCCAAAGATACTGCTGTTATCCTGCTAGAGCAAAACTCGAAACTGGGCAAAAAGCTTTTAGCCACCGGAAACGGGCGCTGTAATTTGGATAATACAACTTGTACTGTAGATCGTTACTTTACCAGCGACCCACAAACGGCTTCTATGCTGCTTTCGCACATAGAACAAATCAATCTACAAAGTTGGTTTACAGAGCATGGGTTATTGTGCCGCGAAGCAGAAGATGGTCGCCTCTATCCATATTCCAATCAAGCTGCAGATGTAGTAAATCTTCTAATCTACTGGTTGGAACAACTGCACGTACAAGTGCACACCGATTGTCGCGTTACAGAAATTGCACAAGCCGATGATACTTTTACTGTTGTCACTGCCGACGGCAGCAAATTTAATGGCAATGCAATTATTTGCGCAATGGGTGGTAATGCAGGACCTCAGTTTGGAAGCGAAGGGTTTGGTATTAAGACAGCATTTCGTTCAGGATGCCAAATGGAGCCTTTGTATCCGTGTTTGGTGCCGCTAAAATGTAACAAAGAGCAAATACAAAATTTATCCGGTATTCGTGTAAAAGCAGCTGCGTCTTTATATGATGAAGCACAGTTAATCCATACAGAAGTTGGAGAAATCCAATTCACCGATTACGGAATTTCCGGCATTGCCATTATGCAGCTTTCCGGCTGGCTAGGCACGCAATATGGGCTGCAGCACCCAACAATTCGGTTAAATTTATTTCCTCAGTACACAGAAGATGCATTGACCACTTTGCTAGTTGACAGAGCACAGCGGATGCCAAATGCTTCTATCATAGACTATATGACAGGGCTTGTTCACCCACAAATTGGGCTAGCTGTATGGCATACGTGCAATTTAGGCAACGAAACTCGTATAGTTTCTTCCCTGCAAACAAAAGAATGGAACTTACTTGCCCAAGGGCTACAGCAATGGGTATTTAGCGATTTGCAAGATACCGGATGGAAAAATGCACAAACTACCGGTGGCGGTATTGCACTTCATCAAATCGAACCGCATAGTTTTCAATTAAAAGAAAAACATGGCATGTATTTTGTCGGTGAAACGGTGGACTGTGCAGGATATTGTGGAGGATATAATCTGCACCTAGCATTTGGGAGCGGAATTTTGGCAGGAAAACATGCAGCAGAAAAATTGAAAAATGAATGATTTATTCGAGGAATCAAGCAGCGTTTGCTGCTAAATATATATTCAGAAAGGACTTATTTTTTATGGACGCATTTGCAAGTTTAGTTGGCACAATCAGTGGTTACCTATATGGGTACATTCTGATTGCCCTGTTGATTGGTGCAGGGTTGTATTTCACCATTCGCACAAAATTCGTACAGTTCCGTTTACTGGGCGAATCTATTCGTGTTATCAAAGAACCGAAAAAAGAACAAAAAGCTACTTCTTCTTTCCAGGCTCTGATGGTTTCTACTGCATCCCGTGTAGGGACCGGTAACATCGTTGGTGTAACCGGTGCAATCATCGCCGGTGGTCCCGGAGCTGTATTCTGGATGTGGTTAATTGCACTGGTTGGTGGTGCATCCGCATTCGTAGAATCTACACTGGCTCAGATTTACAAAAAGAAAGGGGAAAATGGTTCTTACGGTGGTCCTGCGTATTATATCAAACAGGCACTACACTCCCCAGCTTTGGGTGGAGCATTCGCTGTGGCATTGATTCTGACCTACATGGGCGGTTTCAACGCATTGGCATCTTACAATATGACAGACTTCGTAAAAGTATATTTCCCAGGTGAAAACGCTACCTTAATCATCGGCGCTGTAATCGCTGTACTAGCCGGTACTGTAATCTTAGGCGGCGGCAAACGCATCTCTGAAGTAACCCAATACATGGTACCTGTAATGGCGGTTATGTATGTTGTCGTAGCACTGATTGTTATGGTCTTAAACATCAGTAGCCTGCCTTCCGTACTGCACACCATCTTTAGCGAAGCATTCAGTGCACAGTCCGTATTCGGCGGTATGTTTGGTGCAGCTATGATGAACGGTATCAAACGCGGTCTGTACTCCAACGAAGCCGGTATCGGTTCCGCACCTAACGCTGCAGCATCCGCAGATGTCTCTCACCCTGTTAAACAAGGTCTGGTACAGATGCTGTCCGTATTCCTGGATACTCTGGTAATCTGCTCTGCAACCGCATTTATGATTCTGTGCACAAACCTGGATCCGGGTCTGTATGTAGACGCAGCAGGCAACACCATGAACGCTGCATATATTCAGGATTCTCTGTCTGCAAACTTTGGTCCTTTTGGTGCCCTATTCATCACAGTATCCTTAGCACTGTTTGCATTCACAACCTTAATCGGGAACTACTACTATGCAGAAATGAACATCAACTACTTAGTAAAAGATGCTACAGAAAACAAAACTTTCATCTTCTGCTATCGTTTGTTGGCCGTTGTAATCATCTTTATCGGCGCACAGCTCAAAGCTGGTCTGGCTTGGGATTTGGCTGACGTATTGATGGGCTTCATGGCATTAATCAACGTGCCTGTCTGCTTAATTTTAGGCGGTACTGCTTTCAAAGCTTTGGAAGACTATGTAGCGCAACGCAAAGAAGGCAAAGACCCTGTATTTAAAGCAAGCAGCATTGGTGTAAAAGACACTGATTACTGGAACTAATAAAAGAATGGTAACACATCAACACCCCGTCTCTTATGAGAACGGGGTGTTTTGCTTTACTGCGATTTACGTTTTTGTAAAAATAAAAAACCGGCTCAGAAAATCTGAACCGGTGAATATGCATTGGCTGGGGTACTAGGATTCGAACCTAGGGATAACGGAGTCAGAGTCCGTTGCCTTACCGCTTGGCGATACCCCAACGAAAATCACAAAATATATTATATCATGTAATTTTCTTTTTGCAAGCTTTTTTTGATATTTTTTTAATTATTTTTTATTTAGTCCTCTAATTGCTGTACATCATAAAAGAACGGCATTACCAACACGACTTTTGTGCCTACATTCATGGTACTGTCAATCAGCATTTTACCACCATGCAGTTCCATAATCTCACTGGCAATAGATAAGCCAAGACCTGTACCGCTTTTATTACTGCTCCCTTTATAGAACTTCTCTTTTACACGCTGCAAATCTTCCGGCGAAATCCCACTACCATTGTCTTCTATGATAACAATAATCTGATCGTCTAACACTTGGCTACTGATTCGAATTTCTGCTTCCGGACGACCCACTGTGAATTTCATAGCATTGTCCACGATGTTAATCAATACTTGTTTTAGTCGGTTGTAGTCAGCAAACACCCAATTTTCCTGATTGTCTGTCAGAAGTGTCATTTTGATATGTTCCTGCTGACAACGTACCGTAAACTGACCAATGATATTCTCCAGCAAATCGGAAATCGAAAATTCTTCTTTTTTCAGTTCAATACGATGTGCCTGCAGACGAGAAAAGTCGAGCAAATCATTCACCAGAATAATAAGACGGTCTGTCTCTTTAGACACAATCGAAAGGCCTTCTTCTACCACTTCAATATCATCTTTCATATCCTGCATTGTTTCTGCCCAGCCCTTGATTGCAGCTAGCGGAGTACGTAACTCATGTGAAATAGAAGAGATAAATTCACTCTTAGCCTGATCTGCACGAGTAATTTCTTTGGTCATAATGTTAACCGCATCTACCAGCTGACCAATTTCATCATTATGGTACTTAATGGCTGTAACTTTGTAATTCCCTTGTGCCACTTCTTCTGTTACGCGCACAAGTTCCTGTACAGGCTCCAGAATACGCTGTGCCATAGCGCGACCATACAAAAACGCTACTGCAATAATTCCAAAACCAAACAAGAAAAGCATTGCAAAAAACTGACCCAATACTTGATAGGTTGGCGCAAGGCTGGAGACATATCGTAATGCACCCACTACCGATGTTCCATCATAAATAGGTGCAGATACCGCAACAATTGGCTCGTTCAAGTCACTGCGTCCACGCCACACTTCACTTTGCCCTCTCAAAGCCTGTGTTACATCAAATGTGTTAATAACATTCTCTGTAGACGAACCGGTACTGTCGATTACTACACGCCCCTGCATATCCACGACTTCTATCAATGCAGCTTCATCTATGTCCAGATTCTCAAAAATATAATTTGATTTTTTATAAATATCACCTGCATCGGCATATCGGTTAAAAAATGTTGCTGATGTTTCTGCCTGATTCACTAAAATACGCTCTACGCCGCCTATATAATACTCAGAGATTGCCACAGCAAACAAGCCTTCCAGAATCAGTACCGTTACCAACGCAATTGTAATATAGTTCCCGATTAGGCGTTTTCGGATACTGCGCACGGTTATTCACCGCCTCCCCACCAGCGGTAGCCATAGCCCCATACTTTTTCTATATATTTTGGATTAGATGGGTCATCCTCTATTTTCTGACGAATACGACGAATATTTACGTCTACAATTTTAAAATCGCCTACATAATTATAGCCCCATACATTATTAAGAATCTCATCACGATGAATTGCTTTGTTTGGGTTTTCCATAAAATATTTTACCAATGAAAACTCAATTGGTGTCAATTCTATTTCCACGCCATCTTTTAACAGCTTACGTTCTTCCGGCAAAATCGTAAATTTGCCGGTTACAATCTGATCTGTATTTTGCTCTACTACCGCAACTTTATCTACAATATTCAATCTGCGTGCCAAAGCATTAATACGTGCTAATAATTCTTTTGGGCTAAACGGCTTTACAATATAATCATCTGCACCTAGCTCTAAACCTTCTATTTTGTTTTCTTCCTGACCTTTTGCCGTCAACATAATAATTCCTAATGCCGGGTACTGTTCTCTAGCTCGTTTGCATACTTCAAAACCGCTAATACCTGGCAGCATTACATCCAGAAGCGCAATATCAACTGTATCATCCAGCTTTTCCAGTGCTTCTTCACCGCTAGAAGTTTCAACGATATCAAAGTTATTCTTTTTCAAGTTAATCATAATAAAGCTGCGAATGGATGCTTCATCTTCCAATACCAGAATCTTTGTCATGACTATACGCCTCCTTCTATCTGTAAACAGGAAATCAATTTTTCCGCATTCACCTGAAACTCATTAAATTCATTTGTTTTAATATTCGCAATATATACTTTGTTTAATGTTGGATGATTCCCCAATACCACGATAGAATCCGTAACATTATCAGCCATTGCCTGCCATATCAATTGATCTACTGCCGCAATAGAGAATATTGTTTCAAAACTTCGTTCCTCATTTTCATAATAGAACTCTGTCCATTCAATTTCTCCATCGGTATAAAAGTCATAATACAAAGCATCCATCCAGGCCACAGGAATCATAAAGCGATACCCGTCAGCTTGATTTTCTAAAATGGCACTCATTGCCTTTAAGCCGCTTTCACCATCCCATTGCAGCCATACATGGATAAAGTCTTGATATGCTCTGTTTGACAGGTTATTTTCCGGGCTCCATAAAGAATTCACTTCTAAAATACCGTCATTGTTGATATCTTCAAACAATGCGATCCCGGCCATTTCTTCGTAATCATACGGCATAGGATGTTCTAACACTACAGCAAAACCGGATTCCGTTTCACAAAGCAACAACATATTAATATAGTGATTATATCGCATCGCCATATAAATGCCGTCTGTAGTTTCATTTACTCTTGCAAAACGCATATCACTGCAATAGCCATCAAATGTGTTGTTATAAATCGAGGAAATCATATTCTCACTATAGGTGTAAATTGTGATATTGCTACTCCC
>JAFNVD010000164.1 GCA_017383785.1 Peptococcaceae bacterium
CAGAGAACAGGGCATTTATGTAGGGCCGGGGCGCGGCTCTGCAGCAGGCAGTATTGTAGCGTATGTACTGCGTATTACCGACATTGACCCGTTGAAATATGATTTGCTCTTTGAGCGTTTCCTCAATCCGGAACGTGTGAGTATGCCCGATATTGATATTGACTTCTGCTATGAGCGTAGAGGTGAAGTTATTGATTACGTAATTAACAAATATGGGCAAGACCATGTATGCCAGATTATCACCTTCGGCACAATGGCTGCCCGCGGTGCTATTCGCGATGTCGGCAGGGTGCTCAATGTGCCTATTGCTACTGTAAACAAAGTGTCCAAATCCATTCCCCGTGATTTAGGCATTACCATAGAAAAAGCATTGCAAGCTTCGGCTGAGCTGCGTGGTTATTGTGAAGAAGACCCGCAGATTGCCGAAATGGTGTCTACTGCACAAAAATTAGAGGGATTGCCGCGCAATGCAGGTACCCATGCAGCCGGGGTTGTAATCTCTAAAGAAGCAGTGGATTATTATCTGCCGCTGCAGAAATCGCCTGAATGTGGTGTCATTACCCAGATGGCAAAAGAAAACGTTGAAGAACTTGGCTTGTTGAAAATGGACTTTTTGGGCTTGCGTACCCTAACCGTCATCAACAAAGCTGTAGATATGATTGCAGAAAACCATGGTGTACGCATTGATTTCGATACCATGGAAATGGACGATGAAAAAACCTATCAGCTATTATGCGATGGGGACAGTATCGGTGTATTTCAGTTGGAAAGCAGTGGGCTGCGTGCTATTATGCGTGCGGTACAGCCAACCACACTGGAAGATGTCATTGCTTTGGTGGCACTTTATCGTCCGGGGCCGTTAAACAGCGGCATGGCCGACGATTTTATCGATCGTAAACATGGCAGAAAAGAAACCGAGTATCTGCATCCTGTACTGGAGCCAATCCTGAAGCCTACCTATGGTGTTATTCTCTATCAAGAGCAGGTAATGCGTATTGCCAGTGAAATGGCCGGATTCTCTCTGGGTCAGGCAGATATGCTGCGCCGTGCCATGGGGAAAAAGAAACCGGAAATCATTGCATCGCTGAAAGAAGATTTCTTAAACGGTGCAGAACAGAACAACATAGATAGAGCCATTGCCGCAAAAGTATTTGAACTGATTGAGTACTTTGCAGGCTACGGCTTCAATAAGAGCCATAGTGCAGCCTATGCAGTGGTGGCATATCAGACCGCTTATTTGAAAGCCCATTATCCTGTTGAATTTATGGCGGCACTTTTGACCAGCGTGATGGATTCTGCAGATCGTGTAGCATTTTATATTGCAGAATGTAAGCGTATGGGCATTGCGGTATTGACACCGGATGTCAACGAAAGTCAGGAAACCTTTACGGTGACCAATGGCTGTATTCGCTTTGGTTTGGCTGCTATGAAAAACGTGGGCAAAGGTGCTATGCAGTCCATTATTGAAGTGCGTCAAACCGATGGGCCGTTTACTTCGCTGCAGGATTTCTGTGCCCGTGTAGATTTGACCCATGTCAACAAACGCATGATGGAAAACCTCATCAAAGGCGGTGCTTTTGACTCCTTAGAAGGCAGCAAGCGTCAGAAACTCATTATTCTTGATACTTGCCTGGAACAAGGCCATGAAATTCGTAAAAGTAAAGCCAGTGCACAGATTTCGCTGTTTGATTTTGGCGAAGAAACAGGACTTACCTCACGCTATGCGCCAATTCCGCTGCCGAATCTGCCGGAGTTTGAAAAACAAGAACTATTGGCTATGGAGAAAGAAATCCTGGGCTTATATGTTAGTGGTCATCCTTTAGATGATTATAAACAAGTCATTCACGAAAAAACCTCCGTGACTATCGCAGAGTTAAATGAAGAGTATGACCAGCAGAAAGTGATTGTAGCCGGTATGATCGAAAACTTCAAAATCAGTACCACCAAAAAAGGGGATACCATGGCCACTGTACAGTTTGAAGATTTAACCGGTAATATCGATATGCTGGTATTCCCAAAACCATTTGTACGTTTTCGTGAAATGATACAGAAAGATGCCATTGTACTGGTGAAAGGCAGATATCTGGCACAGGATGATAATCCAAAATTATCAGCCGAAGAAATCTTACCACTGCCAAATGATGCTGTGTGGAAAGAACAACAGAAACAGCAACAAGAAAGACAACAACAAATACAACAACAAATACAACAACAAATACAACCGACACAACCACAGCAGTCACGAACCGATGCCGGTGCAGGCAAGCCTCAGGGAGTATCCTTGCAGGAAATTGCCAACCAACAGCCGAAAAAGCTGTATTTGCGTATTGCAGGTGATCATGATACGCCGCAAGTAAAACAGCAGCTGAGTCAGATCTTGCATCGTTATCACGGTGAAATGCCGGTATATTTCTATTTCAGTGACAGAAAGAGTATGATACTGGCGGAACGGCAGTATTGGGTAAATAACGACATTGATTTGATTATGCTGCTGAGCCAGTTGCTGGGTGCCGAAAATATTTCGGTAAAAGACACGAAATAATAGACCGCTAAGGAGGAACTGACATGAAAATAGCCGTATATGCAGGTACCTTTGATCCTATCACCAAAGGCCATATCAGCGTACTGTCCAGAGCTGCCAAACTGTTTGATAAAGTAATTGTGGCAGTAGCAGCCGACAACAACAAACATACACTGTTTACATTGGATGAGCGTAAAGCATTGGCAGAAGCCTCGGTCAAAGACTTTGGCAATGTTGAGGTAGAAGCGTTTACAGGATTATTGGTGAACTATGCAAAAGCAAAAGGTGCATCTGCACTGGTGCGTGGCTTGCGTATGGTATCGGATTTTGAATACGAAATGCAGATGGCTACATTCAACAAAGATTTGTGTCATGAGTTGGAAACGGTATTCTTTATTGCCGATGCAGAGCTTTCCTATATCAGTTCCAGTCAAGTACGGGGTATTGCCAGCCTGGGCGGCAATGTTGAGCGTTATGTCACTGCCGAAGTGGCAGAGGCGCTAAAGCAAAAATATCAAAAGTAACGGAAGCAAATAAACAAATACGTCAATGAATCAACAAAGGAGGAACTGCTGTGGCAGATATATACGATCGTACCCGTATGCTCATCGGGCAGGAAGGCATTGATGCCTTACAGAATGCACATGTACTCATTGCCGGCGTAGGCGGTGTAGGCTCCTTTGCAGCAGAAGCTTTGGCCAGAGCAGGTGTAGGTACCTTTACCCTATTGGACAATGACGAAGTAGATATTACCAACCTCAATCGCCAAATTCATGCGACACAAGACGTGATTGGCAGACCAAAGGTACAAGTGATGGCAGAACGCATTGGTGCTATCAATCCTGATATCACAGTGCATACCATTCAGGCATTTTTGTTAAATGACAACATCGATGTGCTGGGTGATGTGCAATATGATTATATCATTGATGCCGTAGACACGGTGACAGCCAAACTGGCACTGGTAGAATACGCCAGAACAAGAGAAATTCCTGTCATCTGCAGTATGGGCACAGCCAACAAACTGGATGCCACCAAGTTCGAAGTGACCGATATCAGCAAAACCCACACCTGTCCATTGGCTCGTGTCATGCGCAAAGAACTGCGCGAC
>JAFNVD010000165.1 GCA_017383785.1 Peptococcaceae bacterium
CTGTTTTATCTCATTATTTTATCATTTCATACCATCATCAAGTTATGCGGCTGTGCGCTCTAGTACCCGTGTTTGGTACGGTATAGCATTCGCATAACCGCTATATACATTGTCACATTGTATTTGTTCTGCACCGTGTATTTCCCCGCTTACATATAGCGCATCTGCCATCAAAGTGCCGCTTACGTACAAATCTCCGTAAATGTAAAGCTGCTGCGCTACGATTTCATCGGTCACTTCCACCACCAGAGGCATACGATTTGCCGATGTAATCCCCAGTGGATACACACAATTTGTATCTAACCGATATGCACTGTCCTCTACAAGCAATATACCTTCTTGTGCCTGCAATGCGATAGAATCCAGTACCGGCCAATCTGTAGTTTGGCTAAATGGCAAAGCAAAGCATTGCACAACACCTGTGGCCGTTCTCTCATATGTGCCCACACTGCCGGTAGATACAATTTCCCAAGCTGCCGTTCTGTTTTCGCTTTCCTGCATCTGCGCCGATAGAACGCCATGCTCTTGCATCCGTACAATATCATCGGTTGCCCCATAAAGCTGCAGCTGCTCTAAGGCCAAATTCCATCCGCTATTAGCAAGCAAACGACTTTGCTCTTTTTCTACCGATTCGCTACTTGCCTGAATCTGATGAGACAAATTCAGCACAAGTACACTGCTGCACAGCAAAGTACAGCTCAAAAAGAACAGCACAAATAACAACACATAACCGTTTTGCTGCTGCAGCTTATTTTTCACATGCTCTTTTTTCAGTTCCGGTCCCCCCGACTGTCAATCCATTAATTTTTAATGTTGGCTGGGCATCGGCTACCGGTACACGCTGTCCGTATTTGCCGCAAGTCCCAATGGCATAGCCCAAATCATTGCCTACCATCTCTACATTGCGCAAGCTTTCCGGACCATTGCCTGCCAAGGTAGCACCGCGTACAGGACGTGTAATTTTGCCATTTTCAATAAGATAACCCTCACTGACATCAAATACATAATCACCATTTAACGTGTTCACCTGACCGCCGCCCATATGTTTTACAAACAATCCATACTCTACCGATGCAATCATATCTTCTACACGATCAGTACCCGGTGCAATATAGGTATTGCTCATACGCACTACCGGTTTTTCTCGGTAAGATTCTCTGCGGCCGTTGCCTGTAGCCGCACTGCCCATGCGCTCTGCTGATTGCAAATCTGTCATATACTGTTTTAGTATCCCATTTTCAATCAGTACCGTCCGTTGTGCCGGAGTCCCTTCATCATCATAGGAATAACTACCGTATTTTCCTGCAATGGCAGCATCGTCGATTACCGTAATTTTTTCCGATGCTACTTGCTGTCCAATTTTACCCACATAAGCAGATAACCCCTTGTGTACCAAATCTGCCTCAAGGCCATGGCCACAGGCCTCATGCACCATTGTACCGCCTGCCTCACTACTTAACACTACCGGCATAATTCCTGTCGGGCAAGGCTCTGCAGACAACAGCATTACTGCACGTTGTGCCGATTCCAGGCCTAAACTTTCTGCCGTAGTTTCATCAAAAAGCTCAAAACCGCAATTGCCCCCTGCAGATGCAAACCCTGTCTGAATAATGCCATCCCGTTGTGCAATACTATTGCAGGCCAAACGCACGTATACACGATCATCCTCGGTACATACGCCTCTGCTGTTGGCAATTTGCACGTGCTGCACAATGTCGCTATAACCTAAGGATACCTGAGTAATTGCACTGTCATATGCACGGGCAGCTCTGTCTGCTGCTCGTACCAATTCCACCTTCTGTTCAAACGGAATCTGAGCAGGATGCTGCTGAATCTCAGGCTCCTGCATTACTTCTGTAGGCTGAAACTCCTGCACCAAATTTCCTTTTTGCGCTTTGGCAATCTGCCCTGCCAGTTGTGCCATACCAAGCCCATTTTGTACAGTCACTTCATTGGCATGTACGTAGGATGTAGTTTCTCCGTCAATTACACGAATGCCCATACCATAATCAATACCTGTATTGATTTTTTCGATTTTTCCATCTTCACAGCTAATCGCTGTGGTTTCCTTTTGTTCAATAAAAATTTCAGCAAAATCTGCCCCAAACTTCAACGCCTCTGCCAAAATCAGTTTTAATTCTTTTTGTTCCATTTCGCAGTCCCCCTGCTATAAATAATCCGAACCGCTCAACCGTACAGCCAGTCGTTTTGAAAGCACGGTATCATTCCAAGTGCCTTCTAATAAGATTTCAACCATTTTTACATTTGCTGCATACGATGTTAGAGTCCCTTTTTCATCATAATAGGTTATGTAGAACCCCGTTATAAAATTCGCCATCGGTTGTCGATTCTTTTGAGTATGTTCTCTGCGATAAAAGATTTTCCCTGTTAAATCATAGAAATGTTCTTTGGCTTGCGTATCTGTGCCGGTAGTATAGTAAATTTTCTTTTCCGCAGTCTGCAGGGAAAGACCATCTGCCTTGCATTCCAACACAGCAATGGTATCGGCCAAATCCGCTGAAAGCCAATCCATCGCATTGCCTAGATTGTCTTCCAGCTCCATAAGGGCAATACTGTGATGATACTGATTCATGGCAAAGACAAAGCAATTGAGAAAAAAGCCGGACAGCAATGCAAACAGACATAACACCACCAGCACCTCAGTTAGCGTAAACCCTGCCATGCTGACCAACTTATTGCGAATGACTTTTTGCACCTGCATACATATATTCCTCCGGTCCTGCATAATAAAACTGCCACTGACGATGGCCCGCTTGTATCTGTACAGTCGTTTCATACAGCTGTCCTTGGCCCCGTACCGAGGCTACATCAATCTCCCAGCCTGCCGGGCAATCAGGACAAAGGCCGGCATAAATCTGCTGTGCAATAAATACTGCCTGCTGGTTTTGCGCCATAGTATCAGAGGTACGATACAGCAGTGTGCCCCATTGCCAGACACCATACATGACACAGCTTATAATGCACAAACTAACCAGCATTTCCGGCAATGTAAAACCACTTTGCTTACGGTCTGCAAACGATTGCTTTTTAATCCGGTATAGAGGTAACCCGTGAACGCCCCGTTTGATAATAATACACATATCGACGCACTTCTCCTTTCCGAATCAATACATGACCGTTTCTCATAAAAGTTTTGTCCGGATTGATAAAAATAGTGGTTGCCTGAATTGCTGTCAATCCATTGGGCAGTTCTACTGTTTTCACACGGGTTCTGTCACTTACCGTTTGTATCACATACCGATAAGGCTGCTTATCCTGAAAAAACGTAATACTAACTTGCCCTTGTTCCCGATCTGCCAGTTTCTGCGCCCAGCGAATGTCTTTGTGCAGCTGTACAATGGCCGTATCCAGACGAAATTGATTATAGCTGCGCTGAATGGTCGGCATAGCTAAGGTGGCCAACAACGACATCACCACCATCGTCACAATGACTTCCAATAATGTAAATCCTTCTTTTTGCTTTGCTTTTGAAGTTGCTTTGATAAACAAGTAATACAATAAATTCATGAGCAGTTCCTTTCCTAAGGCATGGCAGTATATCCACTACAACAAATACTGATAGGATTGTACCAAGGGCAGAAAGAGACTGCCTGCCATCGCTAAAATACCAAGCCCCAGTACAATAATGACGCAAGGCTCTAAGATACTCATCAATAATTGTACTTTTTGCTGAAACTGCTGCTGATAATATAGATTCAGTTGTGACAACGCTTTGGGCAATGTACCGGTCTGTTCACTGAGCACTAGCATCTGCTTGGCCAGTTTAGGTACAAAGGTACATTGCTCTATGCCGTATGCCCACGGATGCCCTGTAGAGATTGCATCAGTAAGCAAATGTAATTCATCGGCAAACAGACTGCGCCTATATATATGGGTTACTGCATGAAGCCCATTTACTAGCAGCATCCCGCTGTTTAACATTAAGCTCAAGCCTTGTGAAATCTGAATAAACCAATATTGCTGATACAACGTGCCTATCAATGGCAATGCACACAGCATACGCTTCACACCATTGCGTACAGATGATTTCTCGAGCAATTTAATAAACCCGATACCACAGACAATCAACGACAAAATCACTGCAATCAATAGCATGGGCCAATGTGCACTCAGCCAATCGCCTGCATACAATAACCACTGCGTAGACTGCGGCAATTCTGCCTGTACATTTCGATAGGTCGTGACCACTGC
>JAFNVD010000166.1 GCA_017383785.1 Peptococcaceae bacterium
AATTTTAGGCTTAGATGACTATATTTTAGAATTAGACCTGACTCCAAACCGTTCTGACTGCCTGAGCGTGCTGAACATTGCCCAGGAAATTGGCGCATTGTTAGGTAAAGAAGTACGTATGCCTCAGCCTGCATTTGAAGCAGATGCTGATAATATTGCTGATCTGATGGAAGTATCCATCGATGCGCCTGCGCTGTGCCACCGTTATGCAGGGAAAATGATTCGCGGCACCAAAGTACAGCCATCTCCATTCTGGATGCAGCATCGTCTGCAGTGTGCCGGGGTACGCCCAATCAACAACATCGTTGACGTTACCAACTATGTTATGATGGAATATGGCCAGCCATTGCATGCATTTGACTATCATGAACTGGCAGACCACAAAATCAATGTACGTACAGCCCAGGCTGACGAAAAAATCGTTACTCTGGACAGCCAGGAACGTACTCTGCAGGATGATATGCTGCTGATTTGCGACGGTGCAAGAGCAGTAGCGGTTGCAGGTGTAATGGGCGGCGAAAATACAGAAGTAACAGATAATACTGTAGATGTATTTATCGAATCTGCTTACTTCCAGCCAACATGCGTACGTCGTACTTCTACCCGTTTGGGTCTGCGCTCCGAAGCATCCATTCGCTTTGAAAAAGGCATCAATATGGATACAGTACTGACCGCAGCAGAACGTGCAGCACAGCTGATGCAGCTGACCGGTGGCGGTGTAGTAGTAGGCGGTGCAATCGACAATTATCCAACAAAACACGAAGCAGTGACCATCGAATTAGCACTGGCAAAAGTAAATGCACTGTTGGGTACAGATATTTCTGACGAACGCATCAAAGAAATTCTGACCAGCTTAAACTTCCATATTATCAGCGACAATGGTACAGCAATTGTGGTAGAAGTACCGGGCTATCGTCCTGACTGCACCATTCCGGAAGACCTGATTGAAGAAGTAGCACGTGTATATGGTTATGATGCTATTCCACAGACATTACCATACGGTTCTTCTACCCGCGGTGTATTGACACCTGCACAGAAAATCCGTGATAAAGTAGTAGACAAACTGTGTGCATTAGACCTGCACGAAGTAATGAACTACAGCTTTATCAATAAAAATAACGATGACAAACTGAACTATCCGGCAGATGACATCCGTCGCAACAGTATTCCTGTTATGAATCCACTGAGTGAAGAACAGGGTCATATGCGTACCAGTATCGTACCGGGCTTACTGAAAACCGTAGGGTTCAACCACAATCGTCGTAACGAAAACCTGGCTATTTTTGAACTGGGTAAAATCTTCTTGTTAGATGGCGAACTGACACCAACCCATCTGGCTAACGAAAAATGGACACTGGGCATTGCATTGACCGGTCGTACCACCGATGGCTGGATGCAGACAGGTGTAGCATATGATTTCTACTACCTGAAAGGTATCATCGAAGAATTAGTAAGTGAACTGAAAATTGCTGATGTTGACTATGTACCATGCAAAGACAACAGCATCTATCATCCGGGTCGTGCAGCGTATCTGTATCTGAATGGCCAGAAAGCCGGCGTATTTGGTGAACTGCATCCTGCAATCATTGACAACTATGGTCTGCAGAGCCGTGTTTATATCGCTGAAATCGATGTAGATATGCTGATTGCTGTAGGTACCGGTGCGATTCAGGTAAAACCACTGCCAAAATTCCCTGCAGCTACCCGTGATATGGCAGTCGTAGTGGCAGAGGATGTAGCAGCATTGGATCTGGAAAAAGCAATTCGCAATGTAGATTGCGAACTGTTAAGCGATGTACGTATCTTTGACGTATACCGTGGCGGCCAGATTGCAGAAGGCTATAAGAGTATCGCATTTGCGCTGACCTTCCAGGCAGATCGTACTCTGACTGTAGAAGAAGTAGCAGTAGAATACGATAAAATTTTTGCAGTGTTGGCAGAGAAATTTGATGCTGCAATGCGTGCATAAAATAGAATAACGATTGTGCTTGTAGGGCGGTATGCCCACATGCCGCCGTGATGATTTGCGGCGGGTTGTGGGCAACCCGCCCTATATTTTTGTTTTGCAACAGATAGAACATATTCGCTCTTTTGTAATACATTCCACAAAAAAATCTTTTCAAATTACTTGCAATATAGCATGAGATATGCTATCATAAATGCAAGGTTAATACCTCCCTGCTAAGTACGTAAATGCCTGGTATGTTTTTACCAACACCTATTATATGGGGACTCGGACTCTGTCGTAGGATTTGATGCCGGTTATGTTTAGTCGGAACAGTGAGCACACAGGAGAGTACCCACCTGCACATGCAGGTTCAAACGCTGGGCATTACGGCTATGTGGGGGATTAGCTGTTTATAACGATTGGTCATGACCAGTCGTTTTTTTTATTGGGACGCCAAATTTCCCTCTGACGTCGTTGTTTTTGAAACTGTTTGCTCGCATACCATCTGTATAGCCTCGCTGCACAGTTTCAAAAGCCGCCTAGTCAGAGAAAAATTTATCAGCCCCAATACGCCTGCTTTGAATTTAAAAAATATATTTGTGGTAAAATATTTTCATTTTATTTGGGTGATAATACATGAAATCATTATTTCAGTTATTCTGGATTTTCTTTCGCATCGGTGCGTTCACTTTTGGTGGCGGGTATGTGATGATTCCTATTATCCAGCACGAAATCAGTGAAAAACATAAATTGATTCCGGAAGATGAACTGTCGGAGTTATTGGTTCTTGCACAGAGCCTGCCGGGGATGATGGCGGTCAATGCGGCTACGTCTATCGGTTATAAGCTGTATGGCAAGCGTGGCGCAGTGATTTGTGCTATCGGTGTAGCGTTGCCGTCGTTTTTGATTATCGTATTTTTGGCCAATCTCATTCTGAGATATTATGATAACCCTCATTTGCAAGGTGCATTTCGTTGGGTGCGTGCCATTGTAGTAGGTATGATTGCTGCTGCAGCGGTGAAAATGGGGAGACCCTGTTTGCGTAACAAAATGCAGATTGGTTTAGTAGCAGTGGCACTGCTGTTAGCCATTGTACAGGTGCACCCAGTGCTCTTGATTGTGAGCGGAGCTTTGGCCGGCTGGCTGTTGACACAGCCTGACAGAGAGTCCCATCAAAAGGGGGCGGCGTCGT
>JAFNVD010000167.1 GCA_017383785.1 Peptococcaceae bacterium
ATGATAACTTTGTTGGTTGGGCTTTCTTCGAAACGAGAGAAGTAACGACCCAGCATTACAAAGTCAGCACCCATAGCCAGTGCCAATGTGATGTGGTAGTCATGTACGATACCGCCATCGGAGCAAATTGGGATATAAATACCTGTTTCTTCGAAATATTCGTCACGTGCTTTTGCTACTTCGATTACAGCAGTAGCCTGACCACGGCCGATACCTTTGGTTTCACGAGTAATGCAGATAGAACCGCCACCGATACCAACTTTGATAAAGTCAGCGCCTGCTTCAGCCAGGAAACGGAACCCTTCACGGTCTACAATGTTACCGGCGCCGATTTTTACGGTGTCACCATATTTTTCACGTACCCATGCGATGGTACGGCTCTGCCATTCGGAGAAGCCTTCGGAAGAGTCGATGCACAGTACGTCTACACCGGCTTCTACCAGAGCAGGAATACGTTCTTCGTAGTCACGTGTGTTAATCCCTGCGCCTACAATATAGCTTTTGTTGTCATCCAGCAGTTCCAGTGGATTTTCTTTGCGGGAATCATAGTCTTTACGGAATACGAAATACAGCAAGTGCTGATTTTTGTCTACCAGAGGCAGAGCGTTTAATTTGTGATCCCAAATGATATCGTTGGCTTCTTTCAAAGTGGTGTTTTCATCACCGCAGATTAATTTATCAAATGGAGTCATGAATTCAGATACTTTTGTATCTAAAGACATGCGGCTTACGCGATAGTCACGGCTGGTCACGATACCCAATAATTTACCGTTGCTGGTACCGTCGTCTGTAACAGCCATAGTGGAATGCCCGTTTTTCTCTTTTAATGCTACTACATCAGCCAGAGTGTCATCCGGTTTGATGTTGGAATCGCTTACTACAAAACCAGCTTTGTAGTTTTTTACACGGCTTACCATAGCAGCTTCGTTTTCAATAGACTGAGAGCCGTAAATGAAAGATACGCCGCCTTCTTTCGCCAGAGCAATTGCCATATTGTCATCAGATACGGACTGCATGATAGCAGATACCATAGGGATGTTCATGGAGATTGCAGGTTCTTCCCCTTTTTTGTATTTTACCAGAGGGGTTTTTAAAGATACTTTTGCAGGGATGCACTCAGAGGAAGAGTACCCCGGTACCAATAAGTATTCGCCAAATGTGTGAGATGCTTCTTCAAAATAATAAGCCACAGTAAAATCTCCTTTGCTAATGAATTTGTTTTAACATTTTTACCTTGTTATCTACGTTCTTTTAGCGGCATCTAAGTAGATGTCTTAATTGATTTATTATATCTCTAAACACGGGCTTTTGCAATGGATAAAGACAAAATTTTTGGACAATTTTTAAGTGAAAACGTTTACCATAGATACAAAAAGAAGACTGCCATTTCGGCAGCCTTCTAAATTGTATTTGTATGTGTTATTCCATGTGAGATGTAAATTCTGTATGCGGGTTGTGCTCTAATTTATTTGCACGTGCTTTCTGTAACAAAATTACGACTGCAATCAATGCCACACCACAGATATCTGTTACAATACCAGGGATAATCAGCATCAAACCGCCTGCTAATGATACCAGACGTAAAATTGGATTTACATTAGCATACATATAGCCTTCTACTGCGATTGCTACACCAAACATTCCGGCAAATGCGGTAAGAGTAACAATTACTACTTCCACCGGTCCGCTTGCAGGAATCACAAGAAGTGCCGGATTCAGTGCAAATACATACGGAATGATAAAGGCGGCAATAGCCAATTTGGTAGCCTGTACACCGGTTTTCAGTGGATTACTGCGCGCAATTGCAGAGCCTGCGTATGCAGCCAATGCTACCGGAGGTGTAATGTCGGCTACAATACCGAAGTAGAATACAAACATATGTGCAGGCAGTAAATCAATCCCCAGTTTCAGTACTACCGGAGCAGTGATAGTAGCCATGATTACATAGTTTGCAGTAGTTGGTACACCCATGCCCAGTACAATGGAAGCAATCATGGTGAAGAATAACGCCAACAGTACATTGCCGCCGCTCAGCGCCAGTAAGCCGCCCGCCAGTTTCAGCCCGATACCGGTCAGGGTAACAATCCCTACGATACAGCCGGCAACAGCACATGCCACTGCTACACCGATGATATTACGAGCACCGGCTTCCAGAGCATCTAAGAAGGTGTGCAGTGTCATACGGGTTTCTTTACGTACCATACTTACTGCTACAGCCATCAAAATCGCCATCAATGCGGAACGAGCAGGTGTATAACCGGTCATCATCATATATACCAGTACTACCAGTGGTAACAGCAGATACCAGTAACTAAACATCAGTTTGAAGAAGTTTGGAATTTCTTCTGGTGGAAGACCTTTCAGCCCATAACGTTTTGCTTCTAAGTGTACCATAATCATGATACCGGAGAAGTATAGGAAGGCCGGTACAATAGCTGCAATAATAATATTAGAATATGGAATCCCAGTCATTTCTGCCATCAGGAATGCAGCAGCCCCCATGATTGGCGGCATAATCTGTCCACCGGTGGAAGCGGCAGCTTCTACTGCAGCAGCAAATTCGGGACGATAGCCCATACGTTTCATCATTGGAATAGTAAAACTACCGGAACCTACAGTGTTTGCTACAGAACTACCGGTAATAGTACCCTGTAAAGCACTGGAGATAACAGCTACTTTTGCAGGACCGCCGGTGGCTTTCCCTGCGATTGCATTGGCGATATCGATAAAAAACTGCCCGATACCGGTGCGTTCCAAAAATGCGCCAAACAAAATAAATAAGAAGATAAAAGTCGAGCATACAGCCAGTGGTGTACCGATGATCCCTTCTGTAGTAAAGTACAAATGAGTAGCAATACGTTCAAGACCAAAACCGCGATGACCAAAGTAGCCAGGGATGGAAGCACCAAAGTATGCGTATAAAATAAACAAACCTACAACTACTAAGATTGGAATCCCAACCACACGACGACATGCTTCAAACAAAATTACAATGGCAATCATTGCCACAGCAATATCAATACTGGTGTAGTTCCCTGCCTGTGCTACCAAGTTTTCAAAGTTGATCCCCATATACAAGAAAGATGCTGCACCGACACATGCCAATACTAGGTCATACCATGGCACTTTGTTGGTGTTTTTTGGTGCATCTTTTTTTGCTGGGTACAGAATGAATGCTAAGAACAGTACCAATGCAATAAATGTACTGCGATGTACCTGTGCATTAAACTGAATAAAGGTGTTGATGGATACCGCAAACACGGTAAAGGCTATCAGCAGTACTTTAATCAGCGTTGCCTTTTTTCCGGCGAAGATACGTACCGCAGATTCACGGTCGTATTTGGCCATAATCTCGTTTACTTCCTCGGCAGAAATGGTTTCGAGGTTGTCATGGATTTCTAAATTCGTCTTTTTTTCTTCCATTAGAAGACTCCTTTCTACTGCGAATTGTATGATAACGCTATGTGTTACAAATATTTATCCTGGATTGTAAATCGGACACTGGTAAGTGGCGGAGCCAAATCTTTCATATGCCAGACTTGCGTTCCAATATGTATTAAAGGATCGCTCACAGTGCCTACACGATATACCAGATTGGGAATCTGATAATGGATGTTTTCGATAATCATATATCCATCTTCATAAGAAAGTGTCTGACCTTCTTCCAGTTCTGTGGCTACACCGGCACCAAAGGCGCGGTAACGAGCACGAAACAGATACAGTTGGTCATCTTCTTCTAGGCGATAATATTCTTCTACATTGCTTTTGTTGACAGAGTGGATATAAGAAACGGAAAATACACCGTCAGCTTCCAGCGGTTGCTGGAAATATACCTTGTCAGTTTCAGCATCGGTCATAACCACACATCGTACCGGGTCAGTAAACAGCGGTTTACTGGAGATTATGACAAGTGCTAAAATAACCGCAACCACACAGAGTGCGGTTGCGGCATATGTTTTTCTAATCTTAGGTTTCATTAAAAATGAAAGGTGTTGTTGAATAAGAATTATTCAACATCCAAACCCTGTTCAGCATAGTATTTAGCAGCACCTGGGTGTAATGGTACGGATACACCGTCAACAGCGCCTTTCAAACTCAGCTCTTTCCCTTTTGCGTGAGATTCAGCTACAACATCCAGGTTTTCAAACAGAGCTTTTGTCATGTTGTAAACCAGACCTTCGCTCAGGTCAGCTTTTACTACGATAGTAGCTTTTACTGCAACAGTTTTTGCATCAGCGTCGGTACCGTATACATCAGCCGGGATAACGAATTCTGTATAGTAGCCATAGTCAGCACACAGCTGGTCGATAACAGCCTGATCTAAAGACAGTACTTTGATATCGTTGGTAGCAGCCAGTTCGGTAACAGCTGTGGTAGGAGTACCGGCAGTTACGAAAGCAGCATCCAGAGTTTTATCTTTGATACCGTTTGCGGATTCACCAAAGCCCAGGTTGCGTACAGTGATTTCGTCTAAACCGATACCGGCAGCAGCCAAAATCTGTTTTGCGTTGGATTCAACACCACTACCTACGTCACCGATAGATACCGCTTTACCTTTTAAGTCAGCCAAAGTTTCAATACCAGCGTCGCCGGCAACTACTAACTGAACAACTTCAGGATATACAGTACCTAATGTTAAGAAGCTTTCGTTTTTGTCTACACCGGCAAAGCTTTCAGTAGCTGTGTAAGCATAGTACATAACGTCATTCTGTACCAGAGCAACTTCGGCTTCGCCTTTGTTGATCAGATTCAGGTTTTCTGCAGAAGCACCGGTAGACTGAACGTCTACAGTTAAACCTTCTACTTTGTCAGTCCACAGAGTGGAAATAGCACCTGCGATTGGATAATAGGTACCGGAAGTACCACCGGAAGCGAAACTGATTCTTGCTGGATCAGCAGCTTTGTCGCCACCGCCACCGCAACCTGTCAGGCAGGTAGCCAGCAGCATGATTGCTGTAATTACAGCGATTACTTTTTTGTTCATTTTGTTCATGACACATGTCTCCTCTCAAAATAGTTTTTCTAAATTTTATGCGATACTTTTTGCATAAAGCTGTATTATTATAATACCAAAATTCATCAACTGTGTAAACACAATTTTCATAATATAAATAGGAAAACACGAAAAATACAAAATACAACGACAATACAAAAGAAATAGCGGTTGATTTTACGCTCAATGGCGGTTTTTTGGCATGAGAATCTTGCATTTCGGCTTTAATTGCGATACTATTACATAGAAGATTTTGGTATGCATTTTTTTGCATAAGAAAAGAGGAGAAGTCTGTGTCTGGAAAATCATTTGTGAAAGGTGCAGTAGTGCTCAGTGTGGCCGGGATTATGGCCAAATGCTTAGGGGCGCTGTATCGTATACCATTTGCTCGTATTGCATCTGATGAATGTGGAGCAATTTATGCATTGGTGTATCCAATCTATAATTTACTATTAGCCTTGTCAACAGCAGGGATTCCGTTGGCAATTTCTAAGTTGGTAGCAGAGTATGAAGAACAAGGCAAGTCCGGTATGAGCTTGCGCATTTTGAAACTTTCGTTATTACTGTTGGCTTCGATTGGGATTGTAGTAGCAGTGGCATTATTTATCAGTGCGGATTGGATTGCAACCACTGTATGGGAAGTGCCGGGTGCAGCAATCAGTATTCGTGTTATTACACCGGCTATGATTTTCACTTGCATCCAGGCAGTATTTCGCGGCTACTTCCAAGGGATGCAGCAAATGGTGCCGACCGCATTGTCACAAATTACTGAGCAGTTTGTACGTGTAACGGTAATCTTTGCGGCACTGTTTTTGTTGATGCCATATGGGGATGAAGTGACCGCAGCCGGAGCTACTTTTGGTGCTACGGTCGGCAGTGGTATGGCATTGGCATTGATGCTCACAATTTTCTTTTTATATCGTAAAAAACAAAAAAACAATCCGCTTTGGATTTCTAGAATGGATGATTTGGCGGAAAGCATCAGTAACAGTCAGGTGCTGAAAAAAGTTGTTGCATTAGCTATTCCTATCGCTATTGGCAGTCTAGTATTGCCTGTGATGCAATCTATTGATTCTATTTTGGTATTATCGCGTTTGCAGGCCGGAGGTTTATCTTTAGATACTTCTCTTGTAGAGTTTAATTATTTAGGAAACTGTGTACAGCCGATTATCAATCTGCCGTTTATGATAACTACAGCGGTAGCGGCAAGCTTGGTGCCTAATATTTCCGAAGCTTTGGCTATGGGGCAGAATGAAAAAGTACGTGTTACTTTTGCTAATGCGATGCAGTTGGCAATCTTGATTGTACTGCCGGC
>JAFNVD010000003.1 GCA_017383785.1 Peptococcaceae bacterium
AGACCATGATGGCGAAGTTATCTTAAAAAAATACTCTCCTATCGGTGAGTTGGGAGAATTTGCTCAGGAATATGCCGATTCTCTGTATGAAGCCACCGGCTATCTCACTTTAATTACAGACCGCGACCAGGTCATTGCAGTAGCCGGCGGTTCTAAAAAAGAGTTCCTGAATCAATCTATCGGTGCTGCTGCAGAAAAAGTGATGGAAGAACGTAAAGCTGTAACTGTATCTGACACCGGTATTCATGCCTTATTCCGCAGTACAAATGACAACGGTATTGAACGGACACTTCACACGCAGATTATGGCACCGATTATTGCTGAAGGCGATCCTATCGGTATGGTTATCATCGCCTCTAAAGAAAACACTGCCAAGCTGGGAGAACTAGAACTAAAGCTTGGAGAAACCGCCGCATCATTTCTGGCAAAACAAATGGAACAATAAAAAAGTCAGGATTGTTTCGTAATCATTTACTCAATGATACGAGACAACCCTGACTTTTATTATTACGTTACTGTATAGGTTTCTATTATTTTATTTCCCTGCGTATTTTTTCAATACCGCACTCATACGTTCCAGGCTTTTTGCCAGGATAGAGCGCGGACAAGCAATGTTAAAGCGCTCAAAACCGCTGCCGCCTGGCCCAAAGATATACCCTTCGTCAAAATATACACCGGCTTCTTCTAACATGAGGCGTTCTAATTCTTTGGCATCACTGCAATATGCATTTACATCTACCCATACTAAATAGGTACCCTGCGACTCTACCATATGGGCTTCCGGCAGATGTTCAGCCAAATACTGTTTCATAAATGCTACGTTTTCATCCAAATAAGCATTTACCTGATTGAGCCAATCTTCCCCTTCGTTGTATGCGGCATGCATTGCCACAATACCGAATGGACTTGGCGAAGAAATGGATAACTCGCCCATCGTATAAGCATACCATTTCTGACGATATTCTTCGTTCGGAATGATAATGTTGGACATTTGCATCCCCGCCATATTGAATGTTTTGCTTGGTGCGGTACATGCAATGATGCGATGTTTGTATTCCGGACACAATTTTAATAATGGCGTATGAGTATAACCACCTCGAATTAAGTCACAGTGAATTTCATCAGAAATAATCCATTTATCATATTTCTGAGCAATAGCCACAACCTGTTTCAGCTCTTCTTCTGTCCATACACGGCCTACCGGGTTGTGCGGGCTGCACAGAATCATACCTTTATTAGCCGGATCCGCCATTTTCGCTTCCAAATCAGCGTAATCCATGGTATAAGCACCATCTTCGTATTTTAACGCATTATTTACCACTGTACAGCCTCTAGCCGCAACCATATTGGCAAATGGATAATATACCGGCTGCTGCACAATCACACCGTCACCCGGCTGTGTCAGGATATGAAGCAAAAACGAAATAGCAGGTACTACACCCGGGCTGTATACAATGTCATTAAAATCAATGGTCCAGCCAAAACGACGTTCAAACCAGTCGATTACCGGTTGTTTCACCTGTGGGAAGAAATAATTGCTGTAGCCGAAGATTCTATGGTCGATACGGTTATGCAGTGCATCAATAATTGGCTGAGCACATGGGAAATCCATATCAGCAATCCACATTGGCAGCAAATCCTTCGCTGCATTTGGAGGCGCTACATCGTACTTAATACTGTAAGTGCCTGTACGGTCAATTACTTCATCAAAATTATATTTCATCAACAATTCCCTCTTTTCTAAAACAATTTGTTGCTATCATTGTATCATAGATTCTATAATATGCAAACAAAAACACGCCCTTTATCCTCAAGATAAAGAGCGTGTGAAAACCATATTATGCTTTCAGTTTGAATACTTTTTGATACATTGGGATTAACATACCACCAACGGCGTTGCCTACTGTCATTACCAAAATAGCAATGATACATTCTACACTCCAGGCACCTGCCAAACTAAAGTAAAACATATTGGCAATAACGTGTTCAAAACCGCTTAAGATAAAGACCATAACAGGCATGAACACACCGGCAAACCGCAAGGTAGACCCTTGTACATTACGATAACAATCCACAGCAATAAACATTAACATCCCGCAGAAGATTGCTAAAATGAAAATACTTAATAATCCATCACCTAATTTAGTAGCAGCAATTTGTACCACTTTTGCTTCAATCCCCGCAAAAATACGAGTATTGCTTACCATCAGCGCTACAAGCCCTGTACCGACTAAGTTCCCAAACCATGTAATCAGCAGTTCAATAATATATACCGGCTTTTGAAACGGTGTATATCCAATTTTACCGGTATACAAATGCAGCTGAAATACTAAAATAGTATACAGACCAATCGAGAAGAGAAAACTTCCGATTACCGCATTGGATTGGGATAGGTATACTGTGCCCCCCATACCAATCAACATCCCGGCAATGATTGCCGAGACAAACTGTCTTGTTCTTTCCATTGCTACGCCCCATTTCCTTAACGTGTATTCATCCATTCGTTCGTCTGTTGATGCATTTGTGAAAAAGAGCTGTGACATGTAATGTTACAGCTCTTTTTCAATATAGAATCCGTACGTTATGGATTAGAATAAACCGGAAATTACGCCGTCGTTATCTACGTCGATTTTTTCTGCAGATGGTACTTTTGGTAAACCAGGCATGGTCATAATATCGCCTGTGTATACTACTACAAAGCCTGCGCCTGCAGATACTTTTACGTTGCTAATGGTTACACGGAAGCCTTCCGGAGCACCCAACAAGTTCTGGTTGTCAGAGAAGGAGTACTGTGTTTTTGCCATACATACAGGCAGTTTGTCATAGCCCAGTTCTTCCAGACGTTTGATTTCTTTCTGTGCAGCTGGAGTGTAATCTACACCGGCACCGTGATAAATTTTGGTTACAACAGCGTTGATTTTGTCCATAATGCTTTCGTTTACATCGTAGGTGAACTGCAGTTTACCTGCACCTGCTTCTGCCAGACGTACTACTTCTTCTGCCAGTGCTTTACCACCTTCGCTGCCTTTGCCCCATACTTCAGACAGTGCTACATTTACGCCCAGCTCTTTGCATTTGTCGTAAATCAGCTGCAGTTCTGCTTCTGTATCGGTTGGGAAGCGGTTGATTGCTACTACTGCAGGCAGACCAAAGCCCTGTGTAATATTTTCGATATGACGCAGTAAGTTTGGAATACCTTTTTCTAAAGCTTCTAAGTTTTCGTTGTTCAGGTCAGCTTTCGCTACACCGCCATTGTATTTCAGTGCACGTACAGTAGCAACGATTACTACTACATCCGGCTGGATATCCATTTTACGGCATTTGATATCTAAGAATTTTTCAGCACCCAGGTCAGCACCAAAACCGGCCTCGGTTACTACATAATCACCCAGTTTCAGAGCCATGTTGGTAGCCATGATACTGTTGCAGCCGTGTGCAATGTTTGCGAATGGGCCGCCGTGGATAAATGCCGGAGTATGTTCCAAAGTCTGTACCAGGTTTGGTTTCAGAGCGTCTTTTAACAGCGCTGCCATAGCACCCTGTGCATTCAGCTGACCGGCTGTGATTGGGTTATCACTATAGTCATAGCCGATTACAATGCTAGCCAGTTTTGCTTTCAAATCATCAATATCGCTGGACAGGCACAAAATTGCCATAATTTCAGAAGCAACAGTAATATCGAAGCCATCTTCTCTTGGCATACCATTTGCTTTACCGCGCAGACCGCTTACGATATAACGCAGCTGACGGTCGTTCATATCTACGCAGCGTTTCCAAGTAATTCTACGAGGGTCAATACCCAAGTCATTGCCCTGTGTAATATGGTTGTCAATCATAGCAGCCAACAGGTTGTTTGCAGCGCCGATGGCATGCATATCCCCTGTAAAGTGCAGGTTAATATCTTCCATTGGTACTACCTGAGCATAACCGCCACCTGCAGCACCGCCTTTTACACCAAATACAGGCCCTAAGGAAGGTTCACGCAGAGCGATAACAGTTTTTTTGCCCATAGCAGACAGTGCATCCCCTAAACCTACAGTAGTAGTGGTTTTACCTTCACCTGCAGGAGTTGGGTTAATTGCTGTTACCAGAATTAATTTACCATTCGGAGTATCCTGATAATCTTTTAACATACGATAGTCAATTTTTGCTTTGTATTTCCCGTAATTTTCTACATAGTCGTCCTTGATTTCCAGTTTGTCAGCGATTTCATTTACCACTGCCATCTGGCATTCCTGTGCAATCTGAATGTCTGTTTTAAATCCCATAAACAATTCCTCCTAAAATATTGGTTGTAAAATGGTATGACTACCTGACGTACCAGAAAAAGGGTACAAAAAAACCACCTGGCACGCTTAATAAACGCCCAGGCGGTCGACTTCTCCTAAAAATGTGCTCCCCATGAGTAATCTCATTTATCCGCCAGTCGCACATTCAGCTTATTTCAATTATACGATATGTTTTAAGGTTTTTCAAGTACTTTCTCTCACTGAACCTGTACTATTTTTCCTACGCCAATAATTCTCTTGCCATAGCAATTGCTTTTCGTTCCAGCCGTGATACTTGTACCTGGGAAATACCGATTTCTTCAGCCACCTCCATTTGCGTTTTGTCCCGATAAAAACGTAAATATAAAATCGTTCTCTCTCGCTCCGGCAAACGGGATAGCACCTCATCCAATGCAATATACTCCAAAAACCTACTGTCCTCTTCTTTATTGGCCAGCTGATCTATAACATAAATGGCATCCCCATCATCTTGATAAATCTCCTCATGAATTGAGGTCAAATATCGTGTCGCCTCCAAAGCCTCTGTCACCAGTTCCGGTGTCAGTTCCATACGCTCTGCTACCTCAGACAAGCGAGGCTCGCGGCCTAATTCTCGTGCCAATTCATCCTGTACACTACGCACACGAATCCCTGTTTCTTTTAACGATCGGCTAATTTTAATCGGTCCGTCATCTCGTAAAAATCTACGTATTTCCCCTACAATCATAGGCACTGCATAGGTAGAAAACTGTACACCATAGTCTGTGTTAAACTTGTCTATCGCTTTCATCAAGCCAATGGTGCCTATTTGAAATAAATCTTCTAACTCATACCCCCGATTGGCAAACCGTTGTATCAAATGAAACACTAATCTCAAATTGCAATGAATCATCCGCTCCCTTGCTTCGTTGTTTCCTTCTTGCGCAGCTTGTATCAAAAGCCTTACTTCATCGTCTGATAATCGTGGAAAGCGTGGTAAATTCATCTCGTTTAATTTACCTGCCATAATACCACCTTATCCTATTTCCTCAACTTCCCAATCATCACCCTCTGCCAACGGCTCAACAAGAGGCAATTGCTTGTACATCGTAACGGTGGTGCCTTCACCGGGCGAAGAAATTACTTCTACACCATCCATAAACGTTTGCATAAATACAAATCCCAGCCCCATATGCTCTGCTCTGGTAGAAAACGCCGGAAGCATTGCCTGTGCAATATCCGATATTCCTACACCTGTATCCGATACTTGAATGGTCAATGTCTGATCCTGCACTTCCAATAGCACAGTAAATTCCTTGTCCGGCTGTTCTGCATAGCCATGAATAATACAGTTGGTTGCCGCTTCCGAAAGCGCTATTTTTATCTCATCCAATTCTTCCATTGTCAAATCATACGGAATCAAAAAGCCACTGGCTACCATACGTACCAACGCTACATTTTCACCAATGCTCTTAACATGTAGCACCACACGATTTTCTTTCACCATAGTTGTCACCTCTCACAATCGTTTTATCTTCTTTGTTCTTCACACAACACAGGCATAAGCTTTTTCATACCGGAAAATTCTAAAATCCGATACACATTCTTGCTAGCCTCAACTAACATCATGCCGCCGCTCCTGCCTTGCATATATTTATAGCATCCAATCAACATCCCAAGCCCCGAACTATCTATAAATCGGATTCTGTTTAGGTTTACTACTAACGTCTTTACCCCCAGCCTGCTGTACAAAATCGTTTCTATTTCTTCTTTCATCACTCCGGCTGTTGCCATATCCAAGTCCCCGTTCGGATATACCGTCAACGTATCGCGTGTTACTTCCCATTCCAAGATTATCACTTCCTTTAATCACCAAATAATTATAATTTCAATATATTTCCATTTTATCCTGCACAACAATTGTACCGATGCAAAAAAAGCAGAGCCTTATGCCTATTATGACATAAAGCTCTGCTTTTTGAGTATATGAGTTGTTTCTGTATCATTCTGTATTAATTGAAATTGCATCTGGCGCTTCCTTGCCATATAGTCGTTTTTCTCTCCATTGATTATACTTATATTTCAACCGTTCTACAAAAATCTGTTTATTAAGTTCTTTTAAAATTTTCTTTTCTTCTTTTATTTCTGCGTCCGTCATAGCACCGTACTCTGATTCATAATCCGGGCTCTCCCAATCGCCACACTGTACGGCACGCAAGCCATTCACCCAAATATCACTATAATTCATACAAGTATCACATGCTGTGCTATATCCTACAGGAACACCAAATTGATCGATGGTATCCTGTACTAACGGTGCACCACACACAGGACACCTGGTTACATTTAACCCCGGCCGAAACATGGTTTCCTTCCCCCTTCTGATTCTATCTTTCGTCAATACTCTGGTTTGTTGTACAATCACTTATCTTCATCGGTACCGGACTGCATCTTTTGCCAAGTTTCTCTGAATTGTGCTATTTCTGCCTCAAATGTTTCTTCCATTTGTGCTACTTCTGCCAAAAGTTCTGCCTCTGCCGCACGCTCACGCTGTATAAACTCCTGGGTACGAGCAATAAATGCCTCAAACCGCTGTCTTCGTTCCAGTTGCATCTGAGCACGTTTTTGTTTCGCTTCTTCCGAATTGTCTTGATATAATCGTTTCATTTCTGCGCGAGCCTCCTGCATTTCTTCACGAATCTTTTCAGCTCGTCCCGGCTCATCTCGCTGAATCTGCCACATCACCACACGTGCTTCCTGCATAATCTTGCGCAGCTCTTGATTTTCCGC
>JAFNVD010000168.1 GCA_017383785.1 Peptococcaceae bacterium
CGGTACACCAAAAAAACTGAACGTATGCACTCGTTGCTTACGCTCCGGCAAAGTACAGAGAGCAAACTAATTGCATCATTTACACCTTGTAACCATACAAGGTGTCTTTTTTTGTCCTTTTTCCGAAACTGCAAAATAAGATATATGCAGAAGGGAACCAACAGAATGATTAGAGTGTTATAAAATGGGGTATAACTTGTCTATCTTACTTACTGAATGTTAGAAAGGATGTTGGATATGTTTATTACCCAATTAGAATACCGTGAAAAAACCACAGCCACCAACTGGCGCCGCATGCAGTTTGACAGGCAGATGAATTTTGTATCAGAAGATCAAGCGCTGCCTGTACAATTGCTGGATATCATTGTTTCTTTGGCACAGTTTGGTGCAGGGAATGCTACGCACCAATTTGCTAATGGTATTGCTCGTGTTACATTTCATGCAGCCCATCAGCAGTTTATGTGGTTCTGCAAAAGCACATTGCAGGACGGTGCGCTGCTGATTGACGAAGAAGAACTGTACGATGACGGCGATACATTGCTTATGCGTAGAGCCTTTGAAGAATTCACCCTGGCCGATACAGAAGCTGGGCAAATTGCGGTTAGCACATCTATGCTGGCCCAGCATCCGGAGCTTGCGGTATTACAGAAATTGCAACATGGTTTTGCCTGTGTGTTGTATTTGAAACCCGATGATAGTGCAGTGGAAAACGCATTAGAGCAGATCCGAAGCGCTGCACATGGCACATTGATCCTGCTGGACGGCAGCCTGTTATCCGCACCGCCGGATATGGCAGCCTTTGCACAGCGCAGTGATATACAACTGCTTACCGTAAACTGCACCGGGATCGCTGAGTATACCTTAGAACGCAAAGGCAAAAATATTGCTCTTGTGCAGAGTTGAAAACGAACAACAATAAAAGAGCCGTTATGACTGTGTGACCAATCATAATGGCTCTTTTTGTTTGCTTAATTCATCAATGGTTATTTGCTCATACCCATTGTCATACCGGAAGCAGAGCTTGCGCTTGGCATGTTCTGTTCCGCATACTGAATCATTTTTTTTACCATATAACCGCCTACATAACCGTTTTCACGGCTGGTCAACTGACCTTTATCGGCAGTCTGGTAGTTGCTTAACCCTAATTCGTTGGCAACTTCATATTTAAAGTTGTTTAAGAAACCGGAAGCGTTTTTTGCAGCTGGTTCGTTAGAAGAACTTCTGGACATTTGGTTCACCTCCCTTATCGAGTTGTAATCCTATTTTGTTCGTTTGCGGTATTTCTATCCCGCCAATTACTGGATTGTGTTACTGTTCTTTACGCATGTTATTCATTTCTCTGTTTTTATTGCAGGATTCCATGCGCTGTTCCGCTTTGTTTTTCATGTTCTGTTCATTGCGGTTCTGCATATCCTGTTTGGCTTTCTGTTTTGCAGATGGCTGTTCATTACGATTTTTCATGTCGAACTCACCTCCTTACACAAGCTATTGTGGTTGGAATGGTGAAAACAATACGAGGAAATATCCGTCAGTTGATTTTTGTATAGAGGTTGTTTATTGTATACAATGATGCATAAAGATACATAAATTACGCAATGGGAATCACGAAAAAATAATTATGCGTAATATTTCACTTTTTTCGGGAAAATAGTTGACCTAATTGTAGGGAAAGAGTACAATAGAACCGTTAGCATATATCTGGCACGAAATTAAGATGTCAGAGTATTTTAGTAATCATCAATATAAAATAAAAATCAAGAAAGAGGCGCGTTATGGATACTAAAATTAGAAAAGAGCTTGAAACAATCGGTTTGAAAAATCTGGGTGAAATCAAACAGAATTTGTCCCCTGAATTACTGGTAGAAGAGGCACTTTTCAATAAAGAAGGCGTATTAACAGATACAGGCGCTTTCCGTGTAGTAACAGGGAAATTTACAGGTCGTTCTCCTGAAGACCGTTTTATCGTAAAACGCAGCAGCTATGCTGATAAAATTGCTTGGGGTAAAGTAAACAAAGCAATTGAACCTGAAGTATTTGATCGTTTATATGCAAAAGTACTGGCTTACCTGGAAGGTAAAAATGTGTATGTATTTGATGGCCTGGCAGGTGCTGATGAACAGTATCAGATGCAGACCCGTATCATCAACGAATATGCACACCAGAACCTGTTTATGCACCAGTTGCTGGTTCGTCCAACTGTTGAAAAACTGGAAAACTATGCACCAAACATGCACATGGTATGTGCACCTGGTTTCAAATGTGACCCAGAAGTAGATGGTGTACATTCTGACGCAGCAATCATTCTGGACTTAGAAAAAAATATCGTATTAATCGTAGGCAGTAGCTACTGCGGTGAAATGAAAAAATCCGTATTCTCCGCTATGAACTACTTCCTGCCACAGCAGAATGTACTGCCAATGCACTGCTCTGCAAATACAGACCCTGAAACAGGCAGTGTAGCTGTATTCTTCGGTTTGTCCGGTACAGGTAAAACTACTCTGTCCGCAGACCCTGCTCGTAAACTGATTGGTGATGACGAACACGGTTGGTCTGATACAGGTATCTTCAACATTGAAGGCGGCTGCTATGCAAAAGCAATTCGTCTGAACAGAGTACAGGAACCACAAATCTTTGATGCTGTAAAATTTGGTGCAGTTGTAGAAAACGTAGAATTTTTCCCAGGTACCAGAACCATCGATTTCTATGATGAAAGCCTGACAGAAAATACACGTGCTGCTTATCCGGTAGAATATATTCCAAATGCACAGTTAGATGGTAAAGGTGGTATTCCACAGACTATCATCTTCCTGACAGCCGATGCTTTCGGTGTATTGCCTCCAATCTCCAAACTGGATACTTTGCAGGCAATGTACCATCTGCTGAGTGGTTATACCAGTAAATTGGCCGGTACCGAACGTGGCATTACTGAGCCACAGGCTACTTTCTCCACATGCTTTGGGGAACCATTCCTGCCATTAGATCCAATGGTATATGCAAATATGCTGGCAGAAAAAATCGAAAAATATGATGTAAATGTATATCTGGTAAATACCGGTTGGGTAGGCGGCGCTTACGGCGTAGGCGAACGTATCAAACTGGCTTACACCCGTACATTGGTAAGTGCTGCACAGAACGGTATTCTGGCAAATGTAGAATTTGAACAGCACCCAATCTTCAAAGTGGCTATGCCAAAATCTTGCCCTGGCGTAGATGCAGAAATCTTGAATCCAAGAAATCTGTGGGCAGACAAAGATGCGTATGATGCACAGGCAAAAGTATTGGCGAAAAAATTCGTTGACAACTTTGCTCGTTTTGAAACTGCTCCGGAAGAACTGGTGGCTGCAGGTCCAGTTGCTGAATAATGATTGGTTTAATTTCCAAGCCCTCGTGAATGTTCACGAGGGCTTTTTGATGTATTATGCGGGATTCCGGAAAGATAATGCACAGTGTTGGATAGAAATATACAGAAAAAGTGAAAATTGCGTTTATGCTACTGTTTTTATTAGGCGTATGTGCTATAATAAAAAGATAATGGATTGATAAAATACTGGGGGAGTGCGTGTGCTTAGTACGTTGTTAGGGCAAATTAAAGAATATAAAAAAGACACGATTTTAACGCCGATATTTACAGCGCTGGAAGTGTTTATGGAGGTACTGATTCCTTTTATTATTGCATCATTGATTGACAAGGGGATTGAAGCCGGAAA
>JAFNVD010000169.1 GCA_017383785.1 Peptococcaceae bacterium
GGCCTTTTACCGATCGCTGCCGTTGGTGCATCAGGTGTAGAAAGACAATCATAGCTATCCATCAGGACGTGGTCGTTGTATACAGCGCCCGGAATTCCGCATTCCACCAACTCCGGAAAGGTTACTTTGGAGTTGCGTGCTAATGGATGATTGCGTGGTAAAAAGCAGATCATTTTATCTTCGAATACCGGTTCAATAGCAAAACCGTTTTTATTGGATTCCTGCAAAATTTGTTCTTTGGTACTTGGTTGATAGCAACCAATGGCGATATCAGCAGTGCCGGAAATAAGCGCAGGCAATATTTTGCATGGACGCAATTCTAAAATATTCAGTGTAATAAATGGATAGTCTCGGTGCAGCTGCTGAATGAGGTCCATCATTAAGGCATTGCAAAATACCGGCACAGCAGCAACATTAATTGTGACAGCAGTGGCGTTGTCCGGGTCAGACAATTCTTTGATTTGCTCTAACTGAAATACGATTTCTTCTGCGATGCGCAACATAGACTCGCCTTTGTCGGTTAAGGCTACGCCGGAAGCGGAGCGTTTAAAAATAGGAAAGCCCAGTTCCGCCTCCAAACTTTGAATAGCGGTACTTAAGGATGGCTGTGTGATAAAAAGCTTCTTGGAAGCTTTAGACATCGATTTGCAACGTGCGATTTCTACAATATAATGAAAGTGTTCTAAACGCATATTTCGCCTCCAGTCCCGTACAAAACGGCAAGATTGTGCTTGTTATTTTTATTATAAAGGGAATTGAGACAAAACACAATTGAAAAATTACTTGAATGATAGAAAAGATTTGCAGCAACCTTATGTATTAGGTGGTACACACTGTTAGGTTATTGAAGAAAACAATGGGGGGTATAGGTTTTTGAAAATTGCAAACAGTACAAAAATTGACTATAATGAAATTAGCAACAATATAATTTTATTATAAGGAGCGAATTGGAACATGGAAACAATCAATTATGAAAGAATTCCACACATTATTGAACGTCAGTATGCTTCTGAACAGGCTTTTTTGGCTGAATTCGAAGCAGGTAATTACACACTGACCAACCCACTGGTAAAACTGAACCCATATGAGTTCTGCCCACTGACTGCAGTAGTAATGTTTGAAACACCTGTTGCAAGTGAAGCTACCATCACTGTACTGGGGAAAGAAGTAGAAGGCAATATCACTCACAGATTCCCTGCAACAAAAAAACACATTCTGCCAATCTATGGCTTATATGCAGATTATGAAAATACTGTAGAAATCGTTCTGGGCAACGGCGAAAAAGCAACTGTAAAAATCCAGACCGAACCTTTGATGGCCGGTGTGCCTCTGGCTACCAAAATGGAAACTACAAAAGAATACATGGGTGACAATCTGATTTTCTTAACAGCTGCTATTCGTTCTTTCCCTGTAGCATATGACTACAAAGGCGATCTGCGCTGGTATGCAGGCGTAAACTTTGCATTTGACTGCAAACGTATGCCAAACGGTCATATCCTGATTGGTACTGAACGTCTGGTACAGATGCCATACTTCACCACCGGTATCTACGAAATGGCATTCAGCGGTAAAGTATTCAAAGAATATGCAAATCCAAATGGTGGTTATCACCACGACCAGTTCGTAATGGAAGACGGCAATATTCTGATGCTGTGCTATGATATGTACTCTCCAACCGTAGAAGATATCTGCGTACTGTTAGACAAAGACACAGGTGAAGTGTTGCGTAAATGGGACTACAAAGATGTACTGCCACAGTATCCAACAGCAGGCTCCGGAAGCCAGGACGCACATGACTGGTTCCACAACAATGCTGTATGGTATGACAAAAAAACACACAGCTTGACCTTATCCGGTCGTCATCAGGATGCTGTTATTAACCTGGACTATGAACTGGACGAAAACGGTAAAGCAAAACTGAACTGGATCATCGGCGATCCTGAAATGTGGCCGGAAGATATGCAGAAATATTTCTTCAAACCGGTAGGCGATTTGGATAACTTCGACTGGCAGTATGAACAGCACGCATGCGTAGTATTGCCTGATGGCGATATCATGCTGTTTGACAACGGCCACTTCCGCTCTAAAAATCCTGAAAAACGCATCTTGAACAGCCAGAATTTCTCTCGTGGTGTTCGTTATAGAATCGACACAGAAAAAATGGAAATCGAACAGATTTGGCAGTATGGGAAAGAACGTGGTGCTGACTTCTTCTCTCCATATATCTGTAATGTAGAATACTACAACGAAGGTCATTACATGGTACACTCCGGCGGTATCGCTTATGAAGATGGCAAAACATGCGACGGTTTCGCAGTAATGGATTCTGTGGATCCAATCAAATCCAAAGAACATACCTATACTTTCAACTCCATCACTGTTGAACTGGTAGATGATGAAGTAGTAATGGAACTGCATGTACCTGCTAACTGCTATCGTGCAGAAAAACTGCCTCTGTACTATGCAGGCGAAACTATCGAGCTGGGCAAAGGTCAGTATCTGGGTGGTTTGAAACAGACCCCAACCACAAAAATGAAAGTAAAAGCTGCAGAAGCTGGCGAACTGCTGCCTGCAGAATTCAAAGCAAAAGTAGTAGAAGAAGATGACCGCGTATTAGTGAACGGTTTCTTCGAAGAAAGCACC
>JAFNVD010000170.1 GCA_017383785.1 Peptococcaceae bacterium
ATATTATATAACACAAAATTATAGAGAATAGGTTCAGAACTTTTCAGAATCATAAAAACCGGGTATAATATAGCATAATCATTATATAAACCTACTGGAGGGTACAATATGAGACTGATTTCTTGGAATGTGAATGGACTAAGAGCGTGTGTAGAGAAAGGGTTTTTAGATTTTTTTCATGAAATAGATGCAGATTTTTTCTGTTTGCAAGAAACAAAAATGCAGCAGGGACAATTGGAACTGGATTTGCCGGGGTACCGCCAATACTGGAACAGTGCAGAGAAAAAAGGGTATTCGGGTACAGCCATCTTTAGCAAACACGAACCGCTTGCTGTGACCTATGGCTTACCACAAGAGGAGCACAATCATGAAGGACGTGTGATTACGTTAGAAATGGATGATTTTTATCTAGTGACAGTATATACGCCAAATGCACAGGATGGTTTGGCGAGACTGGATTATCGTATGCAGTGGGAAGATGCTTTCCGAGCGTATTTGCTAGAACTGGATCAAAAGAAACCGGTTATTGTGTGTGGTGATTTGAATGTAGCTCATGAAGAAATTGACTTGAAAAATCCAAAAACCAATCGCAAAAATGCTGGATTTTCTGATGAAGAACGCGGCAAAATGACGGAGTTGTTGAGTGCGGGGTTTACCGATACTTTCCGGTATTTTTATCCTGACTTGACCGGAGCATACAGCTGGTGGAGCTATCGTTTTAAAGCCCGTGAAAAAAATGCCGGATGGCGTATTGATTATTTTATTGTATCTAATCGTCTTCAGCCAAATCTAAAAGATGCCAAAATTCATAACAGTATTATGGGTAGTGATCATTGTCCTGTGGAGTTGGAACTTTCATTGTAAAGCTTGTAATGTAAAGCGTATATAGAATGGAGAAAAATTCTGTAATTTTTACGAAGTAGCACTTGTAAGCAAAGTACAGAGGGTGTAAAATAATACATTGTGAGTGTTTACAATTTTAATTTTAAAATAAATTATGAGGGTGAAAACAATGAGTATTTTTGTTACAGGTCATAGAAATCCGGATACAGACTCCATCTGTTCCGCAATTGGTTATGCAGCACTGAAAGGCGAAGGCTATGCAGCAGGTCGTCTGGGTGAACTGAATCCGGAAACACAGTTTGTATTGAATCGTTTTGGTGTAGAAGCCCCAACTCTGCTGGGCAACATGGCTGGTCAGGAAATCATTTTGGTAGACCACAATGAAGCAGCACAGAGTGCAGAAGGCATTGAAGAAGCAAAAATTCTGGAAATCGTAGACCATCACAAAATTGGCGGTATCAAAACATCCGAACCAATTATGTTCTGCAACATGCCATTAGGCTGCACTGCAACAATTGTAACTATGTTCTACAAACATGAACACAAAATGCCGGAACCAAAAATCGCAGGTGTATTGTGCTCCGCTATTTTATCCGATACACTGGCATTCCGTTCTCCTACCTGCACAGAAACCGATAAAATCATTGCTCTGCAGTTGGCAGAAATCGCCGGCATTGCAGATGTGGAAGCATATGCAAAAGAAATGTTCGTAGCAGGTAGCGAATTAGGCAGCAAAACAGAAAAAGAAATTCTGTATTTGGATTTCAAAAAATTTGAATCCGGCAATACTACATTTGGCGTTGGTCAGGTAACTTCCATGAGTGGTGAAGAACTGATGGAATTGAAACCTCGCATGCAGCAGTACATGGAAGAAAGTTTCGCTGAACACGGTGCTGATATGATTTTCCTGATGTTGACCGATATTATGGATGAATCCACAGATTTGATTTTCTGTGGCGAAGGTGCTAAAGAAGCAGTAGAAAAAGCATTCATTTCCGATGCAGCAGACAGAACATACCTGAAAGGGTGCATGTCTCGTAAAAAACAGGTAGTGCCGCAGCTGACCGATGCACTGAAATAATTAAAAAAATCTAAAAATAATAGTTGCATTTACAACCACGAGATGCTATAATATATCTCGTGGTTTTCATTGGGGTATCGCCAAGCGGTAAGGCAACGGACTCTGACTCCGTTATCCCTAGGTTCGAATCCTAGTACCCCAGCCAATGCATATAATCCGGTTCAGTTTTCTGAGCCGGTTTTTTATTGCTTAAAATGTGCATTTTTCGCATGTTACAAAAAGAAAATGCTTATGGATTTTCGATTCTTTTCGTTGACTTTTGACGTGAAGAACTGTATAATCTTATTTTGTAGGCACTATGTGCTGAAACCGCGCAGGCTGGGTTTGAAAATGCCTGTAAGCAGGCATTACCTAAGTTAAGGCGAGTATTTTGAAGGAGGTGCAGAGAATGTACGCAATTATCGAAACAGGTGGGAAACAGTACAAAGTTCAGGAAGGCGATGTAATCACAGTTGAATTATTACACGCTGAAGCTGGCGAAACTGTTGCTATTGACAAAGTGTTAATGGTAAACAAAGATGGTGAACTGACAGTAGGTGCTCCATACGTAGCTGGTGCTAAAGTTGAACTGAAAGTAGAAGAAAACGGCAAAGCTCCAAAAATCGTTGTTTTCAAATACAAAGCTAAGAAAAACTCCCGTAGAAAAAAAGGCCATCGTCAGCCTTTCACAAAAGCAACTGTAGTAAAAATCGAAGCGTAAGCTATGATTC
>JAFNVD010000171.1 GCA_017383785.1 Peptococcaceae bacterium
GGTATCGCAGTTACCGTTGCGGAAATCTTCGTGGTTCAGTACGTTCATAATGAAACCGATGTTGGTTTTAACACCTTTGATGTTGGTTTCTTTCAGCGCACGCAGTGCTTTGTTTACAGCACCGTTGAAAGTTCTATCATGGGCGATGATTTTAACCAGCAAGCTATCATAATATGGTGTGATTACAGAGCCTGTAAATGCGTTGCCTCCGTCCAAACGAATACCGTTACCGGAGCTGGAACGATATACATCGATCACCCCTGTGTCAGGAGCAAAGTTGTTTGCAGGGTCTTCTGTAGTGATACGGCACTGGATCGCAAAGCCGTTTGCTTTTACATCGTCCTGAGATTTGATGTTGATTTCATCGGAATCCAGTCTGTAGCCCTGTGCTACCAGAATCTGCGCCTGTACGATATCGATACCGGTAATCATTTCAGATACGGTATGTTCTACCTGAATACGAGGGTTCATTTCGATGAAGTAATGCTGACCGCTGGCATCTACCAGGAATTCTACAGTACCTGCACCACGATAGTTTACGGAACCTGCAATTTTCAGAGCATCATTGCAGATTGCCTGACGCTGTTCATCATTCAGGCACAAAGCAGGACCAAATTCGATTACTTTCTGGTGACGACGCTGAATGGAACAGTCACGTTCGAATAAATGTACCAGATTACCGTGTTTGTCACCCAGCACCTGTACTTCGATGTGTTTTGGATTTTCGATATAACGTTCTACGAAAATAGTATCGATACCGAATGCTTTTTTCGCTTCACTTTTTGCACTTCTATATTCCTGCAGCAGGTCTTTTTCATCACGTACGATACGCATACCACGGCCGCCGCCACCTGCAGATGCTTTTAAGATCAGAGGATAGCCGCAAACTTTTGCGTATTCTACTACTTCTTCTTCATTTTCCGCTGCTTTTTCTACACCAGGAATGGTTGGTACACCAACGCTGTTTGCAACGATTTTAGACTGGATTTTGTCGCCCAGTGCATCCATCATCACATGTGTAGGCCCGATAAATGCAATACCTGCTTCTTCACACTGTTTTGCAAACTCGGAGTTTTCAGACAGGAAGCCATACCCAGGGTGGATTGCATCTACACCTTTGGCTTTTGCCAGCTCGATGATTTCACCGATGCTCAGGTATGCATCAATTGGAGATTTTCCTTTCCCGATCTGGTAAGATTCATCTGCCAATGTTCTGAACAGAGAGTTTTTATCTTCTTCGGAATAAATTGCAACACTGCGGATGCCCAGTTCACGGCATGCGCGGAATACACGAATTGCAATTTCACCACGGTTTGCTACTAATACGCGTTTAAATTTCTGCATATTTGCTTCCTCCTAAATGATTTATATATTATTTGTCATAATTATTTAATTATGCATCATATATCGCAATTATACTACAATCCACGGCGTATGAACAGTAGTTTTTTTAAAAATACAAAAAAAATACAATTTGTATCACCTTAGTATCACAGGGCAACTTGTCATAAAATCTTAACAGCATACTGTGCAGATATGGTTTTGCATTTAGACAAGAGTTGTGATATAATACCATGGTTAGTATTACATGAAGTATCTATGATGCAGGAGGTTTTATATATTATGGAGAAGTTTCAGAAATTTAGTTCCAGAATCGTAATCGGTTTGGCATTGGTATGGGCGGCGCTCACCTTTACTCATATGATTCCGGTAAAGATCAGCTATATGATTATCGGCGGTTTGGCAGCCTATATTGGGGTGCAGAACATTATTCTGCTCAACTGGGGTTTGAAAATCGGCAAAATGCCAAACAAAATCAGTTATCAGATTGAACAGCACGGTCACAACAAAGGCATCAGAAACTTTGTGGTTGTGAATGTACTGCTGTATTTGATCATCGGCATTGTGGTAGTGGTCAGTGCATCTATGATGTAATAAAATATACAAGAAAAATTTAAAACAGCAACATATTCTGCTCCCCTCGTTCCATGGACAACTGTTTGACTGTTCAGCTTTGTTGCACTTCGTGCATCACGCTTTGAACACTCTGCACATTGGTCCATGTCAATGTCGACGCCGCAGAAAGATGTTGCTGTTTTTTCTTGCAAAAAATATAGGGGACATCAGTCCCCTATAATATCATTTTTATATACCAATCCACTACAAAGTCCCCATACAATAGCATGATCCAGCCGGCCAATGCAATGGACGGGCCGAAAGGAATTTGTGGTCTGCCTCGCCCGATACAAAGAAGTGCAAAGCACAGTCCAAATACACAGGATAGCATCATAGCCAGTAATGCATTCGGCATACCAAGATACAATCCTAAAACCGCAAACAGCTTGATATCTCCGCCACCCATAGTTTCTTTTTGTAAAAGCCGGTCCATAATAAGCGTAAAGACTAAAATCCCCCCGCCAAAGGCTATTGCACACAATATTGTACCCAGTACTCCCGATACTCCACCATATGCTGTAAACGCAAAAGGAATACACCCAAGCCATACAAGTATGGCTATCCACAGTGCTTTGTCCGGTATCATGTAATGATACCAATCTATCACCGATAAATAAATCAACGTATTTAAAAATACCACATTACGCAAACATAGTATGGTAAACCCACATTCTAATACACACATCGCTGTACCAAGCACAGCAAGCAAATAGGGTATCACACGTTTTGCTATCATGATTATTGCTGTTCCATCCTACTGTTTGCCATAGCCACCTGTCTGTCAACCAGATCCTGCAAGGTAATATTGTCAATGACATTATTTACTGCATCGTTAATCTGTTTCCACACTTCGATGGTGACACAATTATTGCATCTGTCACATTTGTTTGGGCTTTCTTCCAGACATTTTACGCTGGAGAGATTACCTTCTATCTGACGCAAAATGATACCAACGGTATAATCTTTCGGCTCTTTTACCAAACGATAACCACCTTGCGCACCGCGTACACTGGTCACGAAACCGGCACGTGCCAGCAATGCTACAATCTGCTCTAAATATTTTTCGGAAATATCCTGTCTCTGTGCAATTTTTTTGATAGAGACATATTCCTGCTCGTTGCGATGCTGTGCCAAATCCAGCATTAAACGCAATGCATAACGACCCTTTGTTGAAATTTTCATAAAACATCACCTCGATATTCCCATTATACGCTAGGAATACTAGAGAATCAAGTATATATTATATAATTTTATGAAAATAATTTTAAAATCGCAAAAAAATGTAGGGACCGCCGTCCCTACATTTACGTTTATGATTCAATTAGTTTTTGTATCACATGTCCTGCTAATAGCAGCCCTGCTACCGATGGTACGTAGGAAATGCTACCCGGTGGGCGGCGTTCTCCGTTTGATGCCGGTGCCACGGTGATTGGTTTGGCGGTAGAATACAACACTTCTACCCCTTCTACAATTCCGCGATCTCGCAATTCTTTGCGCATAACACGAGCCAATGGACAGGTATGGGTTTTGCTGATATCGGTCACTTCAAACTTGGTAGCATCCAGTTTGTTGGCTGTGCCCATACTGCAGATGACAGGAATCGCTCTTGCTCTGGCGTATTCTACCAGCGCCAGTTTGGCTGTCACTGTATCCACTGCATCAATGATATAGTCATATTGCACATCACCCAGCACATCGATGTTGTCATTTAATAAAAATGCCTGAATGGTATGCACTGTAATATCAGGATTGATAGCACCAATGCGTTCTGCCATCACTTGTACCTTTGGTCTGCCAATCACGTCTTGTGTCGCATGAATTTGGCGATTGAGGTTAGTGATATCTACTTCATCATTGTCCAAGAGGGTAAAGGTACCTACACCTGCTCTGGCCAAAGCTTCTGCTGCAAAGGAGCCTACACCGCCTACGCCGGCAATGAGTACATGTGCATTCTGTA
>JAFNVD010000172.1 GCA_017383785.1 Peptococcaceae bacterium
GACTGGATGGAATCCCGCACCAAAGAAGGCAAACTGGTCCGCGCCGGCAATATGATTGGCCAAAAAAACTGCATGGTGTTTACTACCGAAACTATGGAGCAGATTGTACTCAAATGCAAAGAAATTGCAGAGAAATATGATTTATAAAAAACAACCCACGAGCTAACACTTCGTCAGTTCGTGGGTTATTTTTTATTCTTATATGATTTATTGGGTGTTTTAAATTAATTCGTGTTTTTTCGCACCTTTTAATACATCAATATTCTGCAATGCCAAACCGGTACCGATGGCTACGCAAGAAATCGCATCTTCCGGAATATAGGTTGGCAAGCCGGTACGTTCGCTTACCAAAGTATCCAGCCCATGCAGCAAGGAGCCGCCACCGGTCATCACGATCCCGCGGTTCATAATATCGCTAGCTAATTCCGGTGGAGTTTTTTCCAGTACTTCTTTGATAGCTGCGATGATATCTTCGATCTGTTCAGTAATCGCTTCGTTTACTTTATCCGCACTGATTTCTACGGTTTTTGGCAGGCCTGTTACCAGATCGCGACCTTTGATTTCAGCTGTTTTCTGTGTCAGCTGTGTCGGATATGCGCTGCCAATCTCTTTTTTCAGTTCTTCTGCTGTACGTTCCCCGATAACTAAATTGTAGTAACGACGAATATAACGCACAATAGCTTCGTCAAATTTGTCGCCACCTACGCGAATAGATTTGCTGCATACTACACCACCCAACGCCAATACTGCAATGTCAGTGGTACCACCACCGATATCTACTACAATACTGCCGTTTGGTTCGGAGATATCAATCCCTGCACCCAGCGCTGCAGCCACCGGTTCTTCAATCAAGTATGCTTCTTTCGCACCTGCTGCCAAAGCCGCCTGTTTTACAGCACGTTCTTCTACACTTGTTACACCGGATGGAATGCAAATCATGACACGTGGTTTTACAAATTTTTTCTTACCTACTGCTTTGCCGATAAAATATTTCAGCATTTTTTCTGTCACATCGTATTCAGCAATTACACCGTCACGCAATGGACGAATCGCTACAATGTTGCCAGGTGTACGGCCCAGCATTTCTCTGGCCTCTGTCCCTACTGCAATCACACGATTGGTATTATTGTCAATCGCCACTACCGACGGTTCGTTCAGTATAATACCCTCTTTACTTGCATATACCAATACACTGGCAGTACCCAAGTCTACTGCAATGTCTTCTCCTTTAAAAAAACACATCTTGCATTCTCCTCTTCATATTCTTCTCTGATTTGTAGTTATATTGTTTTATCGTCTCTTACAACGCTTATCACATGCCTATAGCATTACTATTTTAGTATGTTTTGTGTCTGAATACAAGTAAAAATCATGTATTTTTCTGACGAATTATGTGAATTTTCTGCTATTAATACCACCATCGTGTATTATGAGCATATTTCTGTCGTGTGGCTTCGCCGCCACGCAAATGCCGTTCCGCTTTATTATTAGCCAATACATGCTTGACCTGCTCATATCGATTTTTGTCCAGTTCCGGAAGTCTTTCGGTTAGGTCTTTGTGAATCGTGGACTTGCTGACCCCAAACCGATTGGCCGCCTGCCTTACAGTGGCCTTGTTTTCTATCATATAATCACATACCGCCCTTACTCGCATTTCTATGTATTCCTGCATAAGCTCCCTCCCACCCCATTTTATACGGGTGTTTTACTATGCAGTATATGTACTGTTCCGTAAGCAAATTCCTGTTTTTGGCTGGATTTTTGCCATAGTACTACAATAAAAATACTCCCTGATAATAACATCAGAGAGTATCTTAAAATTTTGCATCACATTATCGAGAAAACACTTCAGTATTTATCATCATTTACCATACGCGAATAATATCGATTTTGTTTCCGGTGTCAACGCTTCAAAAGTAAAGCCCAACTCTCTCAATTTGTCAATCATAGGCCCTAAAGCTTCTACTGTTGTGCTTTTTGATTGAGCATCGTGCATCAGCACAATCCCATAGGACCGATTTTTCGCTTCTGCTACAACATTTTCAACAATCGTTTCTACAGGAAGCGGCGTTACTGTGGCAGCGTCACGACTGGAAATATTCCAATCAAATGGCACAAAACCACGGCGTAACATTTCTGCAATCAACTCATGGCTAATGCCACTATTGTAATTATTGATACTGCCACCAGGGAATCGGTACAAGCTAGGTGTCGTGCACGTCACTTCTTTGATTTGTGTAAAAATCTGATACATATCTGTTAGATACGCCTCTACCGAGGCATACATTTTGGTATAGTTGTGGGAACCGGTATGCATTGCCAGCGTATGCCCTTCCTCTACAATGCGTTTCATCATTCGTTGATTGTATTCATTTTTGGTGCATACCACAAAGAATGTCGCCTTTACATCTTTTTCTTTCAGTACATTCAAAATTTCTCCAGTACGGACAGACGGACCATCGTCAAAGGTCAAATAAATCACGCCTTCTTTTCGCACACCGTTCTGTAATGGTTGCGGTGCATAAAAATCCGGATAGAGCTCGGCATAGGGAGATTCTGCTTCCCATCCGTACCAAATCGCTTCCGAATGAGACAGCGCTTCATACCGGTCTATTGCATCCGTCAATTTCCTTTCTGTTTCATGCAACGCTCCAAGAGTATGCACCGATACGCCTGTTGGAATGGCAATCATGATGATTACTGCTAGCGATATCAAGATCTTAAAAAAGCGGGAACTTCTAAAACGTCGCTCTTTTTGTTCATTGGGCGACGATTTTTCTGTCTGATTATGCTCCATGTCGTCTTCCCTCCTGTATAATTATCGTTTTTTTATCAATTATATCATCTAATAATAGATTTGTGTCATCAAATCGAACTATTTATAATGATTTTTTACCGATAAGAGCGCAATTTTCTTGAAATCTACTACTTTACAGCCTGAAATACAGTGCAAGAACTTTTCGATGCTTTAAAAGATTGTGAAAAAGTCCTATTAAGTCACCCCAAGTTTACGCGTGTACATCGCTCGTACAGTGTAAATATGCTACAAGTGGCAGAGTTATCCCCTGCAAGAATTTGCACCTTCCAAACTGAGCAAAATATATTTATTCTGCGTATTGTATTACCGATAGAAACTGCAACTTTATAGAACAAAAAAGTAACCCCTTATACACGATACAAAAGTATCCTGTATAAGGGGCTTCTTATTTTCGTTTTTTGTTTTTTAAATCAGTGCCGCTGCTTTCAGCCACTGTACCTGATCATGAATCGTCTCTTCATAAGGACGTGTAGTGTAACCTAATTCTACTTTTGCCTTACTGGAATCAAACACATTATTGCGAGCCAAATTATACACTGAGAATGATGTCATTAATGGCTTGCTGCCTTTCAGCTTTGCGGCTTTTTCCATCAAAGTTCCCATTAGGTACGCCGCTTTTACCGGCAGAAAGAATTTAATCGGTTCACAGCCGCTTTCTTCCATCAACACTTTGGCAAACTGTTTGAATGTAATAGCGTCGTTGCCCAGAATATAGCTATTACCGTCTTTTCCTTTTTCCGCTGCTAAAATAGCTCCGTGAGCCAAATCACGTACATCGCACAGGTTGAATGTGCCGTCAATGCCGGCAGGCATTTCACCTTTAATAATTTCAATTACTGTTTTGGTTGTTTCACTGATAGACGGGTCGTCAGGACCTAATATTCCACTTGGCAAAATCACACAAGCATGAAGTCCTTTGCGTTCCACTGCGTCCAGTACCGCTTGGGTGGCTAATGCTTTCGATTGACTATAACAGTCTTTCAATGTGCTAATTTCATAACGGGACACTTCTTTGATTGCCTGCCCCATTGGCAGTTCCGGAATCGCACCGGTACTGCTGCAGTACACCAGCTTGGTATGCTCTTTATCTTCCAGACACATCTTAATGATATTTCCTGTGCCCACAAAGTTTACATCCATAACTTTCTGACTATATTCCGGATTTACAGTTACAATACTGGCAATATGCATTACAATTTTTTCTACACCTTCAGGCACATCAAAAAAACGGCGCAGCGA
>JAFNVD010000173.1 GCA_017383785.1 Peptococcaceae bacterium
CCTGCATGTAGGACATGCCAAATCCATCTGCCTGAATTTTGGCTTGGCAGAACGCAATAACGGCAAATGCAATTTGCGTTTTGATGATACCAACCCGGTAAAAGAAGATACCGAATATGTAGATTCTATCAAACAGGACGTAGAATGGCTGGGCTTCCGCTGGGAAGGGGAAGAACGCTATGCGTCCGACTATTTCCAGAAATTTTACGAATGTGCCGTACAGCTCATCAAAGACGGTAAAGCATTTGTATGTGACCTGACTGCAGAAGAAATGCGTGAATATCGCGGTACCTTAACCGAGCCGGGCAAAGAAAGCCCATACCGTAATCGCAGCGTAGAAGAAAACCTGGCATTATTTGAAGCTATGAAAAACGGTGAATTTGCCGATGGTGCAAAAGTACTGCGTGCGAAAATTGATATGGCGTCCCCAAACATTAACATGCGTGACCCTATCATTTATCGTATTGCTCATGCACATCATCACCGTACAGGCGATGCTTGGTGCATTTACCCAATGTATGACTTTGCACATCCAATCAGCGATGCCATTGAAGGTATCAGCCATTCTGTATGTACATTAGAATTTGAAGACCATCGTCCTCTGTATGACTGGGTGCTGGACAACCTGGCTGAATTTGCACAGTTCCCAAGCCGTCCACATCAGTATGAGTTTGCGCGTTTGGAGCTGAACAACACCATCACCAGCAAACGTAAACTGAAAAAATTAGTAGACGAAGGGATTGTAGACGGTTGGGATGACCCACGTATGCCTACCATTTCCGGTATGCGTCGTCGTGGCTATACACCGGAAGCCATTCGCAATTTCTGCGATATGATTGGCGTTTCCAAATCCAATAGCCGTGTAGAATTCGGTATGCTGGAATACTGCCTGCGTGAAGATTTGAATATGACTGCACGCCGTGCCATGGTAGTATTGGATCCGCTGAAAATTACCATTACCAACTATCCGGAAGGGCAGATTGAATATCTGGATGCAGAAATCAATCCAAACCAGCCGGAACTGGGTACTTACAAAATCCCATTCGGCCGTGAAATTTACATTGAACAGGAAGACTTCAAAGAAGAAGCAAATAATAAATTCTTCCGTCTGAAACCTGGTAAAGAAGTACGTCTGAAACACGCATACATTATTCAGTGTGACGAAGTGGTAAAAGACGAAGCAGGGAATATTATCGAACTGAAATGCACCTACGACCCAACCACCAGAAGCGGTATGGAAAATGCAAATCGTAAAGTAAAAGGCACACTGCACTGGGTAGAAGCTACCACAGCACTGGATGCAGAAGTGCATATGCTGGACTTCTTGCTGCTGCCTGAACAGGGTGAAGGTGATTTTATGGAATACCTGAATCCAAACTCTCTGGTAGTAAAACAGGGCTGCAAAGCAACACCTGATATGAAAGAAGCCAAAGCAGGCGACAAATTCCAGTTCCTGCGCAACGGTTATTTCTGCGTAGACAGCAGATACTCCACACCGGATCATCTGGTATTCAACGAAACCGTATCCTTAAAAGGCAACTACAAACCAGAATAAAATATAAGAAAACAAAATGCGGAACGTATGTAATGATACGTTCCGTTTTTGTGTTTCAAAACACAGATTAAATAGTGCTTTTGGTTGAAATTCGCATTGCTTTTTGATAAAATAATATGATACAGTGCGTGTAGTGTGCACTGATGAATATAAAGGTTATTTTGTGATGCAAGGGGCGCATGACATTGATTATATTACAAGGGAAAAATTTAAGTAAATCCTATATTACCAATCTCATTTTCGAAAATGTGGATTTTTATATTCAAGAAGGTGAAAAGGTTGGGTTTGTAGGGCCCAATGGTACCGGCAAATCTACGCTGTTTCGCTGTATTACCGGTGAGGAAAGCTTTGATACCGGCAATTTAAGCATGAGTGCACGGCATACCATGGGCTATATGGAGCAGATGCCGGAGTTTGCACCGGGTTTTACGCTGCTGGATGCGGTGCTGGAAATGTTTCAGGATATTTTCGCCATGCGCGACAAACTGCGTCACCTTGAGCATGAAATGGGCACAGCCGATGGAGATGCACTGGAACATCTGCTGGAGGAATATAGCCAATTGACCCATAGCTATGAGGATTTGGGCGGCTTTAGCTGTGAAAGCAGAGCGAAAGGTATTATCAAAGGGCTTGGGTTCAATGATGAAGACTTCAACCGTGAAATTGCATGTTTCAGCGGTGGGGAGAAAACCCGTGCATCATTGGCTAGATTATTAGTACGTGAGCCTGATTTGCTGCTTTTGGACGAGCCTACCAACCATCTGGATCTGGATGCATTGGATTGGCTGGAAAACTTCCTGCGCAATTATCGCGGGGCAGTGCTGGTAATCTCCCATGACCGTTATTTTCTGGACCAGGTGACCACTCGTACATTGGAACTCAATCATCATGCACTAAAAAGTTATAACGGCAATTACAGCAGATATACAGAGCTTAAGGCTGAGCAGGAAATGGCACAAATGCGTGCCTATGAAAAGCAGCAGGCAGAGATTGCCCGTACAGAGGAATATATTCGCAAATACAAAGCCGGTATTAAATCCAAACAGGCCAGAGGCCGTGAAAAGCAGCTTTCCCGCGTAGAACGATTGGAGGCTGTAGGCCACAACAAATCTATGCTGCTCAATATGCATGAAGTATCCGGTTCCGGTGAGGTAGTGCTGGAGATTCGTGATTTGGCTATGCAGTATCCGGACAAGGTGCTCTTTGCAGATTTTACCGATACCATTTACAAAGGTGAAAAAATTGGCCTCATTGGCGGCAACGGTGTAGGGAAATCTACGATTTTGAAAATCATTATGGGGCAGATTGAGGCTACCTCCGGTACTGTCAAGACAGGGTCTCGTGTAAAAGTGGCGTATTATGACCAGGAACACCGTCAATTAAATCCTAAAAATAAGATTATCGATGAAATTGTGTATCAGTATGATGTGACATTAAACGAAGCACGGGATTTACTGGCTCAAGTGCTGTTTTTCGGTGAGGATGTAGAAAAACGCATTGGGGATTTGAGCGGGGGCGAAAAGGCTCGCGTGGCGTTGCTGAAAATTATTCTGGATGAGCCTAACTTGCTCATCATGGACGAACCGACCAACCACTTGGATATCAGCGCCAAAGAAATTGTAGAGGAATTTTTGCTGGAATTTCCGGGGACTGTGTTTATGGTATCTCATGACAGATATCTGTTGGATTCGGTATGTACCAGAACCATTGTGTTGGAAGATCATAAGCTCATGAGTTATCTGGGCAATTACAGCTATTATCGTCAAAAGGCTGCGGAGCTGGAACGCATTGCCCGCGAAAAACAAGAGGCGTTAGAAGCAGAGCAGGCACGCAAAACAGCCAATAAATCTGCAGTGCAGGACAAGCCAAAGATTAATAAGCAGAAAACACGTAAAGAAATCGAAGCATTGGAAGAAGAAATTCAGCAATGTGAAATGCGTTCCGAGGAGCTTTCGGCACTGTTGGCAGACGGTGCTACTTATCAGGATGAGGAAAAGAGCAAACTCTTGGTAAATGAATACAAAGAGCTGGAAGAAAAGATTCCTGCTTTGTATGCCAAATGGGAAGAATTGCAGATGCTCTTGGAATAAATTTTGATAAATGAAATTTAATATAGTGAATTTGATATAGATAGAGGAGTTGTTTCTATCATGACATACAACCAATACGAAGGCAAAAAGAAAATTGAGCTGCTGGCTCCGGCCGGCAGTCTGCAAGCGCTGAAAGCAGCAGTGGAAAACGGTGCCGATGCGGTATATATTGGCGGGCCTATGTTTAGTGCACGTCAAAAAGCAGAAAATTTTACACACGAACAAATGGTGGCCGGTGTACAGTATGCCCATGAACGCGGCTGTAAGGTGCATGTTGCTGTAAATACCATTGTGAGCAATGAGGAAATCGGGCAAGTAGTAGAGTATGCATACAAATTGGCCGAAGCCAAAGTAGATGCAGTGATTGTACAGGATTTAGGGGTAGCTCATTTATTGCGCGAAACATTACCGCAATTGCCTCTGCATGCCAGTACCCAGATGGCGGTACACAATACTCCCGGGGTACAGTTTTTAGAGGAACAGGGCTTTGAACGTGTGGTATTGGCCCGTGAAACTTCTTTGGAAGCTATTCGTGAAATCAAAGCAGAAACCGATGCCGAGCTGGAAGTGTTTGTACATGGTGCCTTGTGCGTAGCGTATTCCGGGCAGTGCTTATTGAGCAGTATGATTGGTGGACGCAGTGGCAATAGAGGACTGTGTGCACAGCCTTGCCGTATGCAGTATCAGCTGGTAGACGAAGGCGGCAGAGAGTATCAGAGCAAAGATGGGCAGTACCTTTTGAGTACTAGAGACTTGAATATGATTCACCATCTGCCTGATTTGATTCGTGCAGGTGTGACATCGCTCAAAATAGAAGGCCGTATGAAACGTCCTGAATATGTGGCTACTGTGGTACGCCAGTATCGTCAGGCCATTGACGCCTATTATGCCGGAAGTCAGTTTGACAAAAAACTGGCCGACAAAAATTTACTGCAGATTTTTAACCGTGATTTTACAACCGGGTATTTCTATGGCAATCAGGGTGCAGATTTGATGAGCCATGTACGTCCGGACAATCGTGGGGTACTCATTGCCGATGTCATGAAAGTGGAAAACAAAAAAGTATGGGTGCAATTGCACGATACGTTATCTGTAGGCGATGGCTATCTGTTGTACAATCAGCGTGGTGAAGAGATTGCCGGCAAGGTACAGGAGATGTCTATCAAAGGTAAAGCCATTCAGAGCGGCAATAAAGGTCAAATTGTACAGATGACTGTCAGCGGCAACGCAGCCGGTGCCAAACAAATGTATCGCACATCTGATGTGGTGCTCTTAAAAGCAGCGACCGATAGTTTCAGCCGTCCATCTCAGCCGCAAAAAGAAAAAGTACATTTCAAACTGGAACTTTCTTTGGGCAAACCAATGATGCTGTATGCCTGGGATGACAATGGCAATCAGTATTATGCAGAGAGCGAATATATTGTAGAGCTGGCCAAAAACCGTCCAAGTGATTTGGAAAGTGTAAAAAAACAGATGGACAGACTGGGTAACACTCTTTATGAGCTTGGGGAATTTACCGCAGAAATTGAGGATGGCATCATCGCCCCAGCCAGTGAATTAAACAACTTGCGTCGTGCTGCCATTGAAGGGTTGGAAGCACAGAAACAGGAATCTGCCGGAGAAACAGTGGAACTGGAAAGCTATGCCGATTATCTGGACAATGCCGGTGATTTGCTGGATCGTATTCCGCCACAGGTATTGGAATATGGCTTAAAACAGAAACTGGCCGTTACCGTAGGCAGCGTTGAGGCGATGCAGGCAGCGGTAGAAAACGGTGCCGAATATGTATATTTGAATACCACAGCATTACGTAAAGAAAAGGCTATCGTACCGGAGCAATATACAGCGCTGGCCAAATGGTGTCATAGCCGCAATGCCAAATTATACTGGACCTCTAGCCCAATCGAAAACGACACACAGATGAAAAAAGCTGCGGCCAATATGTGGGCGGCCAAAGATGCCGGGTTTGATGGGGTAGCAGTAGGTAACCTGGGCTTATTGCAGACAGCCAAAGAACAGGGTTGGGATACTATTGTTGCCGATTATCAGATGAATATCTTCAATGATGTTACCTTGCAGTTCTTATCTCGTCAGGAAATTTCCAGAGCGGTATTGTCTCCGGAATTGAGTTTAGAACAAATTGCAGAGTTCTCTTATTTGGGCAATCTGCCATTAGAACTGATTGTACACGGCAATCTGCCGTTAATGGTATCGGAACAGTGTGTGTGCGGGTCTGTATTAGGTGGTCGCACTGCACAAAAACAGTGCTCCATGCCATGCATGAAAGAACAGTACGCATTGAAAGACCGTACAGGGGCGCAGTTCCCATTGTACATGGATGAGCATTGTCGTATGCATGTGTTTAACAGCAAAACACTGAATTTATATAAACGTTTGGAAGAGGCACTGAAAACCGGTGCCGATGTATTGCGTATCGAAGGCAGAGAACGCTCTGCCGAATGGATTGGTACCGTGACAGCCATTTATAAAAAGGCCATTGACACATACAATCAGACCGGAAGCCTGATTACAGATATTACTGCGATGCAGTCTTTAGAAGGGCTTGCTCCGGAAGGGTCCACATATGGACATTACTTTAGAGGTGTATTATGAACCCTTTGACATTACGAAAATTAGAATATGAAAAAATCGTAGAAATGGTAACGGCAGAATGCAGTTCCTCTCTGGGTAAAACCAAAGCGGCCGATATGATGCCTGTTACCGATTATGACCAGATTTTGGCCTGGCAGCAGGAAACATCCGAAGGGGTAACGGTGCGCCGTATGGAACCCAATATTCCTTTGGGCGGTCTTGCAGATTTGAGTCGCCAGATTCGCAAAGCGCAAATTGGTGGTGTGCTGGAACCGGAAGAGTTTTTGCAGCTTTTGGATATGCTGAAAGCATGTAAACGCATGAGTCATTTTTTCCTGGAACGCAAACGCACCTACGAGATTCCGCGTCTGGAATGGTGGGCAGGGCAGATTACTCAATTGCCTGAATTGGAACGGGAAATCGATGATGTCATTGCACCGGAAGCGGTGGTCCGTGACAGTGCATCCAATGAACTTTTGAGTGTCAGACGTAAAATCAATACGTTGAAAAATCGTATTCGTGAGCGATTAGAACATATTGTACGTTCCGAAACCAGTTCCAAATATCTGCAGGATGCGTTGGTTACCATTCGTAACGACCGTTATGTAGTGCCGGTAAAACAAGAATACCGCAGCCAAATTCCGGGGATTATTCATGACCAGTCGGCCAGCGGCGCGACCTTGTTTATTGAGCCGATGGCAGTGGTAGAGATGAACAATGACCTGCGCAAAGCCTACAGTACAGAACGGGACGAAGTAGCCCGTATTCTGCAAGAGCTGAGTGCAAAACTTATGCCGTATGTAGAAGATTTGGCGTACAATATGGAAGTATTGGCACAGATTGATTTCATCTTTGCCAAGGCCAGACTCAGTGAAAAAATGAATGCGGTAGAGCCAAAATTAAAATCAACACCGGAATTAAATATCATCAAAGCCCGTCATCCGCTGATTGATGCCAAAAAAGTAGTGCCGCTTAGCATTTCTTTGGGGCAGGAGTTTGACTCTGTCATTATCACAGGGCCAAATACCGGTGGTAAAACCGTTACGTTGAAAACCGTAGGGCTCTTTGCATTGATGGCACAAAGCGGTCTGCATATCCCTGCAGAAGTAGGCAGCGAAATGGGGATTTTTCACGGTATTTATGCCGATATCGGTGATGAGCAAAGTATTGAGCAGTCGCTCAGTACCTTCTCTTCCCATATGACCAATATCGTGCGGTTTTTACCGGAGATAGACTACAATTCTTTGGTACTCTTGGACGAACTGGGGGCAGGTACCGACCCATCCGAAGGTGCGGCATTGGCTATTTCTATTTTGGATGATATCCTGCATAAAGGCGGCAAGATTGTAGCCACCACCCATTACAGTGAGTTGAAGGCATATGCTTTTGATGAACCTCGTGTACAAAATGCCAGTGTAGAGTTTGACGTAGAAACATTGCGCCCTACTTATCGATTGCTGATTGGGGTACCGGGTAAAAGTAACGCATTCGAGATTGCGGGTAAACTGGGTATTCACAGCCATATCATTGAACAGGCCCGCGGTATGATTTCTAAGGAAGAACAGGATGTGGCAGGGCTCATTGCTTCTCTGGAAACCAGCAATGTACTGGCAGAGCAGAAAAAACAGGAAGCCGAAGATAAACTGCAGGAAATTCAGGCACAATTGGCGGCTTTGGAAGCAGAACGGGCACAGCTGGTGGAATCTACCGAAAAGATTCGTATGAAAGCGGAGGCAGAAGCACTGGATATTATCCGTGAGGCACGCAGAGAAAGCGAAGAAATCTTAAAAGAACTTCGTCAGATGCAGTTGGATAATGCCAAAGCACAGGCAGAGGCACAGGAAAAACGCAAAAAACTCAGTGAACAGGAAGACAAACTGGCGGAAAAACTGAACAAGGGTCCGAAAATTGTTTCCGGCAAAGTCACAAAAGTAAAACTGGGTGAAGAAGTATATATTCCAAAATTCACACAGCATGGCTCTGTCCTTTCGTTGCCGGATAAAAAAGGCAATCTGCAGGTACAGGTAGGCATTATGAAAGTGACTGTAAATTTAGAAGAACTGCAGCAGTCTGCCAAACCTAAAGAAACGGGTAAAACTATGGTGCACAAGATTTCGTCTGCCAAAACGGAAAATATCAGCTCTGAGCTGGACTTGAGAGGGCTGTTGGTAGAGGAAGCATTGGACAAAGTAGACAAATATCTGGACGATGCCTATTTATCCAGTCTGGCACAGGTGCGTATCATTCATGGCAAAGGGACAGGTGCATTGCGTAGTGCCGTACGTGACCAATTGAAACATCATAGACATGTAAAAACCCATTATTTCGGCTCGTTCCATGAAGGCGGCGACGGGGTAACGGTTGTCGAACTGAAAAAATAATGATATAATCAAACAAATACGATATGGGTAGTTATTTACCAAATACTATATAAAGGAGTGACCAGTCAAAATGAGTAAAAATGCACTGGCGCTGGTGGATTGCAGCAATCGGGATAAACTGTTTCATTATCTGATTAATACAGTTGACCGTAAAAGTACAAAAAAAGAAATGATTTCACCTTATGATGATCAGTTGATCGGGAAAATGAATTTTCGTTACAGCGGTTTGGAACATGCTATGTTCTTTACCTATGCCCGTTCTTCCGAATATCCGGGTATGAAATTTCGCAATCATAAAATTATCTATCTGAGTTTAGATGTGAATGAGATTAGCTCTGCTATTTTCAATCATATTTGTAACAGATTTGGCGGCTATATCATTCACAATGATGATGTAGAAGAAGTATGGCAGAAAGTAGAACGTCAACAATCCGAAAACGATGATGATTTGACTTTATCCGAAGAGGTAATTGCAGAACGCAGTTTCTTGTATGAGCCTGAAGAAGAAGGAAAAGAGCGAAAAGTATTTCGTGAGCTGAAATTAGAGCCGGATGTAGAGGAAGAAGCGGAAGAACGGGAATGGGCTCCGCCTGTTACTGAAAGCAAACCGGAGAAAAAAGCAGAACACAAAAAACATGAGAAAAAACAAGAGCACAAACAAGAACACAAAGCAGAAAACAAACAGGAACAACGTGAAAAAAGAGAAGCAGGTAAGAGCAACAAAGGCTATCGAGGCAGTCGCGTAGAAATACAAGTGACCGCAGAAAACAAAGACGAGAATAAACCGGATGCGAAAGGTGAACAGAAACCTGCACCGAAAATTACTGTACGTGAAACTCTGCGCAGCCACGAACGTCAAAAAGAACAAAAAGAGCAGAAAGAACAGAAAAAAGCAACACAGAAAGATAACAGAAAAGAACCGCAAAAAGAAGCTGTAAAACAGGATGGCACTAAAAACGAAACTGCGAAACATGATGCTGAAAACGGAAAAGATAACCCAAAACCGCATCATCGCAGAGGTCATCGCGGCGGTCGTAAACATTCCGGCAAATCTGCAGGCAAAGAGCAGAATCCGCAGAATGGTCAGAACGCAACTGTAAATCATAAACCACAGACCCAGAAAACAGATGCATAAGATATGCATCTGTTTTCTGGTATCGCACATAGATTGTAATGCAGGAGGCAAGAGGATATGTTAGGAAACACACCTATGATGAAACAATATGAAGAAATCAAAAGTCAATATCAGGACTGTCTACTGTTTTACCGTCTGGGAGATTTTTATGAAATGTTTGGTCCCGATGCAGAAACCGGCTCTCGTGTATTGGGGATTACGCTTACAGCCAGAGACGGTGGTTTAGGTAAAGTGCCAATGTGCGGTGTACCGTTTCATTCGGCGGAAAGCTATATCGCCAAAGCCATTCGTGCCGGATACAAAGTAGGGATCTGTGAACAGGTGGAAGACCCGAAAAGTGTAAAAGGCATTGTAAAGCGTGAAGTCATTCGTGTGATTTCTCCGGGGACAATGCTGGAAGATAGCTATTTGCAGGGTCGCACCAGCAATTATTTGGTCAGTGTAACAAAAGGGGAAACAGGCTATGGCTTCGCCATTGTGGATGCGTCTACCGGTGAATTTATGGCGACCGAAATCCCTGATTGGCATATGCTGCACAATGAATTTTGGCGTTATGATCCTGTAGAATGTCTAATCTCTGCAGACGATGAGGTATTGTTAGAAGAAATCAATCGTATTGCCGGGGAAAATCGTGTGACCATTACCACCCATTCTGCCCATGCATTTGTATATCGAAATGCAGAAAAAATGATTTTGGAGCATTTTCATATCAATGCATTGAATAGTTTGGGCTGTGAAGATAAACCAATGCTGGTATGTGCGGCCGGGGCTGTACTGGATTATCTGAATCTGATGCAGAAAAGCCGTCCGGACAATATTATGGCATTAAAAGTGTATTCTTTGAAAGAAACCATGGATTTGGATTATGCTACCAGACGTAATCTGGAGCTGGTACGTTCCTTGCATGGCGGCGACAAAAAAGATTCTGTACTGGGTGTGATTGATTATACCCGTACCGCTTTGGGCGGCAGAATGCTGAAAAGCTGGATCGAAAAGCCTCTTTTGGACAAAGAACAAATTCAAATGCGTTTGGACAGTACAGAAGAAATGGTGAACAATACCACATTGCGGTTACAGTTAAAAGACGAGCTGGAGCCTGTATATGACCTGGAACGTATCGTATCTCGTATTACCTATGGAACAGCCAATGCCAAAGATTTGCTGGCATTGAAACACTCTTTGGCATACATGCCGAAACTGGAATCTTCTTTGCAAATGGGTAAAACAGCCTATATCACACAGCTGTCAAAGGATTTTGACCCATTGACAGATATCTATGAGCTGTTGGAGCGTTCCATTCATCCGGAAGCACCATTTTCCGTACGAGAAGGCAATCTGATTCGTGATGGATTCCATGAAGAGGTAGACAGCCTGCGCGACATCATGCAGAACGGCAAACAGTGGATTGTAGAGCTGGAGCTAAGAGAACGGGAACGCACAGGTCTCAAACTGAAAGTAAGTTACAACAAAGTATTTGGATATTATATCGATGTACCGCGCAGCAAAAGCGATGCGGTGCCGGAAGATTACATTCGCAAACAGACACTGGCGAATAGTGAACGCTATATTACACCGGAACTGAAAGAACTGGAAAGTCGTGTGCTGGGAGCCGATGAAAAGCTCAAAGAACTGGAATACCAGTTGTTTGTACAGGTGCGCAATCAAGTGAGTGATCAGGTAGAACGCATTTTGCGTACCGCCCATGTGATTGCACAGCTGGACTGCCTGTATTCTTTGGGTCAGGCTGCTGTATATCGCAATTTCTGCAAACCGGTGATTTCTGAAAACGGGCAGTATCGTCTGAAAGAATGTCGTCATCCGGTAGTAGAAGACAAACTGAAAGACGGCTGGTTTATCCCGAATGATGTATATTTTCATCCGGACAATGAACGGTTCCTCATTATCACCGGGCCAAATATGGCAGGGAAAAGTACCTACTGCCGTAGTGTGGCGGTGACATCCATTTTGATGCAGATCGGCTCTTTCGTACCGGCCAGAGAAGCAATCCTGCCGGTGGTAGACCGTGTATTTGCCCGTATCGGTGCCAGTGATGATTTGAGTACCGGGCAGAGTACCTTTATGGTAGAAATGAATGAAGTGGCCAATATTGTAAACAATGCTACCAAAGACAGCCTGATTATTTTGGACGAGGTAGGTCGTGGCACCAGTACCTATGACGGTTTGGCCATTGCATGGGCACTGACCGATTATATCAACAATACGGTACGTGCTAAAACAATGTTTGCCACCCATTATCATGAATTGACTGCCCTGGAAGAACAGCCTGGCATTTGCAACTATTCGGTAGCGGTCAAAGAAGATGGGGACAAGATTACATTTTTACGTAAAATCATTCCCGGCGGTGCAGACCGCAGCTATGGGATTCATGTAGCAAGTCTAGCCGGGATTCCGGAGCAGATTTTACAAAACGCTAAATCTATTCTGCGTACATTAGAATTGGAAAAAGCACAGCATCGTCCGCAAACAGAACAGATCACACTGTTTGTACAAGAAGAACCGATCCAGACTGTAGAAGTGGTAAACTGTATTCCGGAAGTTGTGGAAGAGTTGGCGGCGGTAAATGTAAACAATCTGACACCGATGGATGCGATGAATCTATTGTTCCAATTGCAGAAAAAAGCACAGGAGGTAGTGGCGCATGGGCTTGATTAAACGATTAGAATCACATATCGCTGATAAAATCGCTGCCGGCGAAGTCATTGAGCGTCCCCTTTCTGTGGTGAAAGAATTGCTGGAAAACAGTCTGGATGCCGGTGCAGACACCATTGAAATTGAAATTCGCGAAGGCGGCGTAAGCCTGATTCGTGTAAAGGATAATGGCAGAGGGATGGATGGCGATGATTTGCGTTTGGCATTTGAACGTCATGCCACCAGCAAAATTTCAGAATTTCAGGATTTATTCCGATTGAATACCTTTGGCTTTCGCGGAGAAGCTTTACCAAGCATTGCTACCGTTGCCCAGGTGGAAATGACCAGCTGTACTGCAAACGAAACCGTGGGGCACAAAATTCGTATCGATGGCGGTGTGGTAAAAGCCTTTGAAGAGACTGCTTCCACACCGGGTACAGTTATTGATGTGCAGAATTTGTTTTACAACATTCCTGCCCGTCGTAAATTTTTAAAGAGCAGCAGCTATGAAGCAGGACTCATTGGTGACTTGGTAAGCAAATATGCCATGGGACATCCCAATGTGCGGTTCCGCTATGTATCCAACGGGCAATTGCAACTGGATACGGCAGGCCTATCCACAGTAGAACAGCGTATGGCCTATATTTACGGCAATAACCTGAAATCCTTGATTGTGGCTGTGCCTGAATATGAGCTTTCTCCGGGCAGATTGGTAAAAGCATGGCTGGTACGAGAAGATATTACCCGCAACAATCGTGGGCAGGAAGTATTCTTTGTAAATGGTCGCTTGATTAAAAGTGCTGCGCTGAGCCAAACGTTAGAAGAAAGTTATTATACCTTGATTCCAAAAGGCAGATTCCCGATTGCTATCGTGGATTTGACCATTCCGGGCAGCGAATTGGATGTGAATATACATCCTGCCAAAACGGAAATCAAGATCAATGGCTTTGAACAGCTGAAACCAAAGCTGATCGATGTGTTGAAAGATGCGTTGTGGGAAGCAAATATCACCAAAAATGCATTCCTGCCTGAGACGGTAGCACCCGATGCCCACCGCCAAATGGCTGAGGTAAAGACTGTGCAGAATACAATCGCTGCTAATACACAGCCAAAAACAGAGCAGAAGACCACACAGTCTGCGCCAAAAACAATCATACAGGAACACAAAAATACAAATACAGGAAAAAATCCTGCAGAACCTGTTCAGGCCGGGGAGGAACGGACAACAAAACCGTATCCGACCGTGAAGGAACAAATCAGAAACAACTTAGCTGATGTGGTTGCACAGCCTGAAAAACTGTATCAGATAAAACCAC
>JAFNVD010000174.1 GCA_017383785.1 Peptococcaceae bacterium
GAACTGCTGTGGCATTTTGAGAGAAAAGAAAAGGTAAAATAGTTAAAAATAAAAGTCATGTTTTTGAGAGTACGTTATCAAGAACATGACTTTTTGATTAAGCGTTGACTTAATTAAAGGAAAGTGTTAAACTTATACTTAAGTGAATACTTAATTGAAAGGGTGAGTGCCTGGAAACTGCAATTGTATTGAAGGCTTTGGCTGATGAGAATCGTTTGCAGATTATACAGCTTTTACTTCAGCACAAGCATTGTGTGCGTGCGTTGGCAAGAAAGTTGTCAATATCAGAAGCAGCGGTTTCTCAGCATTTGAAAGTATTGAAAGATGCAGGACTGCTGTTTGGTGAACGTAAAGGGCATCATATGCATTATGAGGTAAATCGTGATGTGTTACAGGAATTGTCGCAGGAAATTGCAATATTGGCAAATATAGAGCAACGAGAATGCGGTGAGCATGCGGAGCAAGGGTGCCATTGTAAGCAGACTTGCAATCATGAGAAGCAACGGGGGGATTTGTGTGAAGCAGAATAATTTGCTGGCGGATTTACTGCTGACCTTTATGAAAATTGGTTTATTCACATTTGGCGGCGGTTATGTCATGATTGGCTTTATTGAGGATATTTGTGTCAACAAGAAAAAGTGGATTAGTCATGAAGAAATGGCGGATATTTTGGTGATAGCGGAAAGTACACCGGGGCCTATGGCCATTAACTGTGCTACTTATGTAGGGTTTGTGCAGGCCGGGTTTGTTGGCTCGCTGATGACAACTTTGGGGATTGTGCTGCCATCTTTTGTGATTATTTATCTGATTTCTATGGTGCTGGATGGCTTTTTGGAAATTACACTGATTGCACACGCGTTTCAGGGGATTAAGATTGCTGTAGGTGTGTTGATTTTTGACGCAGCGTTGGGCATGATTAAAAAAATGCCGAAAAAGCCATTGATGAAAGGCATCATGGTATGTGCGTTTATTGCAATGATGGTAATTAATATTTTTGCATTGCGATTCTCTACAATTGCATTGATGATTATCGCAGCGATTGTGAGTCTTTCGGTATTTATTGCGAAGGGTGCTCCTGATATGAAAGGCGATGGCAAAGGTGCGATGAAAGGTGGTGCTGCACAATGATTTACTGGGACTTGTTTGTAGGCTTTTTGCAGGTAGGATGCTTTGCCTTTGGCGGTGCATACGGTGCCATTCCGCTGATTCGTGATGTGGTATTGTCTAATGGGTGGCTTACCGATGAAACCTTGGCTTATATGATCGCAGTTGCAGAAAGTACCCCGGGGCCGATTATGATTAACCTGGCTACTTATGTAGGCAGCAGTCAGGCGGGTATCGTAGGGTCTATTCTTGCTACATTGGCTGTGGTATTGCCGTCTTTTATTGTGATTATTGTACTGACAGCTGCACTCAAAACTGCAATGAAAAACAAATATGTACAAGCTGTAATACGAGGTATGAAGCCGTGCATAATCGGCATTGTACTGGCAACAGGTGTTTATATGATTGGTAACAATGTGTTGACATCAACTGTCGGAACCATGCTCAATGTACGAGCATTGATATTAACCGTGCTTTTATTGGCCATCACCTATGGTGCAAAACCAATTCTTAAAAAGAAACCGTCTCCAATTATCTTGATCGTTATTGCCGCTCTGTTGGGGGTTGTGGTGTACGGTGTTTGATATAGCAGTTATATCGTAATATAAAAAAGAAAACCGTAAGCGGGTGAATTCTGCTTACGGTTTTTTGCTTGAACAAATCATTAAATTTGTGTGTCAAATAACATTCCATAGATGGCCATAATACTGAAATGCTTCAATGGCTTTTTCTTTACCTGTTTCAGCAATTTTAGCTGCATACATATGATATTTTTCAGTATCAATACCGGAAGGCAGCTGTTGAAATGCTTTCATAATGGAGATATAGTTCGCATCCAAATATTGCTTGATGGTTGATAGAAACGATTGTCTTGTTTTTTGCAGATTATTGAAAGAGTCTGCATAATATTGGATCGATAGCAAAGGTGTTACCAAATATCCTTTGTTGATATAACTATTACGTTTTTCTAATGCAAGATGATGCACTGCATCTGCAAAATAACCGATGTTTCCATCGGGTTTTTCATATGCGAAGCCTGTATACGTACGACGATAGATACTAGATGCAATAGGCTCTATCGATGATTTTTCACGTTCGTTGTGAAGCCATTTGAGGAAAATATAATATCCTTCTTTACTCAACAAGCGGCTTTGCAACAAAAATTCCAATAAATTTTCAAAAATATTTAAATGATGTTGGTCAAAGCTATTTTCTAATTGCGCAGCAATTTTTTCTACCAATGGATAAGCAGCGTTTGCGCATGGTGCTGTTGTCAAATCTTGAAGGGCTTCAAAAAATACATCAGGATAGAAGTCATACAGCCTTTGTGCGATTTCTAAACGAAATTTCTCTTTGATTTCTTCTTCAGATTCATCAATCAAGTCAAATCGTTTGAAAAAATATCGCAAAGGGGTAAATTGCAGGTTCTCCAAATATGCATTTTTAATAAAATCAAGCATACTATCTTCTCTGGATGATATATAGTAATAGGTTTCAGTATCTTTGTGATATGCAATACCGTAAGCTGCGGTTTCGTATTCCAGGCATCCGGCACTTAACAGTTGCCCTGCCTGTGCAGTACATACAACATCATGATTCAGCAAGTCCGGGCTTGCAGGAACAGACATCATATTAAAAGCAAACTCTTCATTCATGCAAATTCCTCCTTTTTCAGAATAATTCCTTATGCTTTCAGTGAAAAATTAAATTTCTGATCATGATAAGATACATGAAGCGGCATGTTTAAAAAATCTGACATGATATCACCGGTTAGCAATTCGGTTGTTTTACCGGTTTGATAAATAGTGCCATTGCGCAACAATAAACATTTATCAAAAGAAGGGAGAATTTCTTCCGGATAATGAGTCACATAGATGGTAGTCATGTTTTGTTCTTCTGATAATCCACGAATTTTGTTTAATAAATTTTCCCTTGCAATAACATCTAAGCCGGTACCCGGCTCATCTAAAATCAAAAGCTCCGGATTGCTGATAAAAGCACGCGCAATCAGTACATTTTGTCGCTCCCCTTTTGATAGCATATCGAAAGTGAGTTTGTGCTTTTTCTTGATGCCTAACTCGTCCAGTAAGTTCATTGCATGAATGACATCTTCATTTTTTACTTCTCCGCAATCAATACCTAATGTGCCAAACAATCCGGAGAGTACGATATTCAGAACGGATTCGTTTCCGTAATATTTATCAAAAAATGAGCTGCTAATCCAGCCGATTTTTTTACGAATATCTAAAATATTTTCAGCACTGTATTC
>JAFNVD010000175.1 GCA_017383785.1 Peptococcaceae bacterium
ACCTTCAAAGCAGGCATCAATCATATTACGATATGCACGAATAATGGTTGCTACATAGTAGGCACTCTTCATACGGCCTTCAATTTTAAAGCTGGCAATACCGGCATCTACTAAATCTTTCAGATGAGGCAGCAGGCACAAATCCTGAGAGTTAAACACATAAGTGCCTCTTTCATCTTCCTGAATCGGATAGAACTCATTCGGACGTTTTTCCTCTACTAGGTTGTAGTTCCAGCGACAAGCCTGTGCACACTGACCCTGATTGGAGTCACGTTCTGTCATATAGTTGCTCAAAAGACATCTGCCGGAATAAGAAATGCACATCGCACCGTGAATAAAGGTTTCCAGTTCTACATCTACTTTTTCACGAATTTCTCTGATTTCAGGTAAAGACAGCTCACGGGCCAGTACCACACGCTCTGCGCCCATGTCTTTCCAGAACTGCACGCTAGACCAGTTGGTACAGTTAGCCTGCGTACTGATGTGGATTGGCAGTGCAGGTACTTTTTCTCGGGCTAAGCGAATAATCCCCGGGTCCGATACGATAATCGCATCTACATTTAGTTCCAGCAGTTCTTTCAAATACTCTTCCATACCTTCAAAATCTGCATTATGGGCAAACACATTGACTGTGACATACACTTTTACATTTCTGTCATGGGCAAACTGAATGCCCTCTGCCATTTCAGCTTTATCAAAGTTGCCGGCAAAGGCTCTGAGCCCGTATTGTTTCCCTGCAATATACACGGCATCGGCACCATATTGCACCGCAAATTTCAATTTTTCCAATGTGCCGGCAGGTGCCAGCAGTTCCGGTTTCTGTGTGCTGTTCATATGCTAATCACACCTCATTTTTATTTTCTAACGATTACTATGCTACTCACATTTGCGAATTAATGCTACGCCATCACCTAACGGTACTACACTGCACTGATAGGCAGGGTTTTCTTTGAATTGTTCCAAAAACTCTTTCATACGGTATACCATAGTTTTTTGACGATGACGCGGATAGTTTAAGTTTACCACCCAGCCATTTAATAATACATTGTCCGCTACCAATAGCCCGCCCGGTTTTAAAATACGATCGGCCACTGCCAAAAACTCCAAATACTGACCTTTGGCTGCATCCATAAAAATCATATCATACTGTTCTGTTAGCTGCGGTACAATTTCTCTGGCATCGCCGCAAATTGCTTGAATATTGTCTGCCACACCGGCACGACGAAAATACTCCAGCGCCATATTGTGACGTTCTTCTGTAAGCTCAATGGTGGTAAGTTTGCCACCGTTCATAGCTCTGGCAATGTAAATGCCCGAACAGCCGATAGCCGTACCAATTTCCAGTACATTTTGCGGTTTTACCAAGCCGGTCAAGACATGCAGCAGATACCCTACTTCCGGATCTACTACCGAAATATGATGAGCATCGGCATACTCACGCAGTTCTGTCTGTACAGCATCTTCATCAGGCAATATACTGCGCAGAAACAGCTGCAATTCTGTATCTAATACCTCTTTCATCGTACGTCCTCCCGAATATTAATAGCCCAAACGATTACTATGATTTACATGTTCTTGGTATGTTTTTGAAAAGATATGACCGTCATTCTCTACTCTATCCCACAGATAATATAAATATTCTGTTTTTTCCGGCTGACATGCAGCAATCAATGACTGTTTGCCCGGATTGCCAATTGGTGTTGGAGGGAACCCTGCATGTAAATAGGTGTTGTAGATGGTTTCATATTTGTAATCGGAATACAACAATTGGGTCTTGCGTTCTGTCATACCATATAAAATAGTAGCATCACACTGCATATACATCCCTTTTGCTTTACGGTTCATATATACCGATGCAATGGTTGCACGTTCACTATCAAACTTTGCTTCACTTTCAATCATAGAAGCCAAAATCACCAAATCATAATCGGAAAGTCCGCTTTTGTTCTCAGGCAAAGCATTCCATACCTCTGCAAAGCGCTCCAACATCATTGCAAAGATTTTTTCCGGTGCAGTATGTTTGGCAATAAAATAGGTATCCGGGAATATAAAACCTTCCAAACGATGATCATTATCCGGACATCCCTGCATAAATGCATAGTCACTAATATCATAGGTACGCACCAAATGCCAAAATGTATCGGCCGTCATGATATCTTCTGCTACAAACAAATCCGCGATATCACGCAAGGTGTACCCCTCCGGAATGGTAAACTGTGTCATCTCACCTACACCGTTTAACAGCTCATACACAATTTCCTCGGTAGTCATAGATGGACTCAAGACATAATTGCCTACACGCAGTTTATCCTCCACTTTGTTACTTTTGAGGTACAGTTTAAAAAACAGTTCGTTATCAATAATCCCGGCTTCTTTTAAACGCGCAGTGATGCGTGTTGCATTTTCACCGGCACTTACCTGAAACACCATTTTCTCTGTATTATCTTTGTCGGCAGGTGCACCGCTTCCTGCAAAAATGCTTACCACTGCTGCAATGGCAAATACCAGTACCAATAGAATGATATAAGTACGCATACTTGGCTTTTTATTTTGAAATGCAGACTGTTTCTTGCTCATATTGTTCCTCCTGCAGATATTACTCTATAACAGCAATATTATACTACAAGGAATTGTGATACTGAAAGGGCTTTTTCATGATTTTTAATAAAAAATAAATCTTAATAGTATTCTAGCTAGACAAAACACTTTGTATGTACAAAAAACAAGACAGTCGTTTGCACGACTGTCTTGAAAAATACAATGTTATTAGTTTTTACAACCTATTGTAAATTACAGTTCTTCACTCAGAATGCTGTAGATTGGTGCACCTTCGCACTGTGCTGGAATGCTTACGCCTAACAGTACAGCTGCAGTAGGTGTTACGTCTACTTCACGTGGGAACAGATCCATTTCGAAGCCTTCTTTGATACCTGCGCCGGCAGCTACAAAGATTGGGCTCAGAGTGGTATCTGCATAACCCTCAGCTGTGGACAGACCTTCACCGTGGTCACGCAGGAAGTCGTCGTGGATGAAGAATACGATATCTGCACCTGTTTCTTCGCCACCCAAACCTAACAGGTTTGCATCTTTTCTGTGCAGTGCCAGTGTTACTACACGATGACCAGTTTTTGGATCTCTGATACCATACAGATCTGTGATGATTTTTTCTTCCAATTCATATTTGTCAGCAGGGTCTACAATACCGAAACGGTCACGGCCTTTCAGGTTGATGTAGATAGAGTTAGAACGCTGCTGAACTGCAACAGTTTTTTCCCAGTCAATTGCAGGGATGTCTTTGCCGTTTTCATCTTTCTGCATTACAGTGTAGCCCAGTTCTACCAGTGTTTTGGTATTGATTGCATAGTTGTCACCCATACCAGGTTTGTAGTCTTCGTTAGGGCATACCAGAGAATGGTCGGAGAACAGCAGGATTGTCCAGCCTTCATCCAGCAGAGGTAAGAATTCACCAATGTATTCGTCAGTCATTACATGTGTACCGATTGCACATTTGTAGATTTCTTCTTCTGTTGTTTTGGATGTTTCACGATCTTTCAGGATACGCATATAGGTATGACCGCTCATGTCAGGACCATGGAAGTGGGAGAAGATTACTTCTACGCCTTCTTCTTTGATCATGTAGTTGATAGAGTCTGCCTGCCATTTTGCAGCCTGTCTCCACTGTTCCAAGTTACATTTATTCATGATTTCTACGTCACTGTCACCCAGCTGACCGGTAGCACATGGAGGGCCAAAGTTTGCTTTGATTTTGTCAAAGATCCATGTTGGGTACCATACACGATTGTCATCTGCGGAGAAGCCGTTGGAGAACCACATACGGATGTGGCTGCCATCTTCAGCTAAATCCAAAATGCGGATGTTACGAACAACATTTTCCAATGTACCCTGTCTGGTAGGTACTACATCGTATACGTTTGGTGTGTAAACATCTTTTTCGATCACTGCCAAAGGCTGTGGTGCATTTTTCGCAGCATAGATTGCTACTCTGTCATATACGCCTGCTTCATTTTTCAGAATCAAGCAAGGTCTTGGCATTTTACCAAACATCTGTAACCAGGTAAATTCTTTTGCACCTTCAGGGATTTCTACTTCCCAGCCTGTTGGTTCAGCAATTGGGCTTGTTGCAACGTTTGCTTTATAACGATGCAGGTTGTACATCTGTTCGTCATCTTCAAAAATCAGGTTTGTACGCAAGTCCATAGCTTTCTGCAATGTAAAGCCATTAAAGCCTTCGATACCATCTTTAAACTCGTTCCATAAACCTTCAATATGAGACATATCATTCTGGCATTTGGTATAAGAGTTGTAATTGGTTTCTGCTTTACGAGCAGCCATTTCTTCAGGAGTACCTTTCAAGTCACGGGTATCAGCAATCTGACCATAGTAGAAGTTTGGAGCCGGTACTTCTGTACTTGCAACCAATACACCTTCCCAGTCACGCATTGCATAACCGAAGCCCAGAGCACCCGGTGTAGTACCGTCTACTACATACAGGTTTTCGCTATCGGAGCTTGGAGGCCAAGCGCCACCCGGCCAGTGCCATACTAATGTTTTTTTGCCGGATTCAGCAGTCACGTTCCACAGCTGCTGTGCTCTTACATATTTAGAGTAGATGCCGGCGAAGTTTACATCCAGTTCACCTTTCATTGCAATCTGGAAGTCTTCAACACCGTGTGTCATAGGATATGCACCGGTGCACAGAGTAGTCCACATTGGAGGTGTGATGGTTGGTACACCGCCCAACAGACGCAGGTCATGACGAGCTGCACCACGTTCGATTAATTTTTTCAGGTTTGGCATGTAACCTTCGTCTACCATTTTGCGGGAGAATTTAGGGTCCATACCGTCAATCCCTAACAGGATTACTTTTTCGGATAAGCCTTTGCTTCTTAACATTTTTCGCTTAACCCCTTTCCAAAAATAAAAAATAAAAAATAAGAAATAATAATAAAAATCACAAGCATACACATTTCATGCATACAATATGTTTATTCTACATGATACAACCAAACCCTTCAAGTAAAAAAAATTTGTGCATCTACGCAACATGTACAAATTTTTGTTGTGCATGTTGTATTTTGCGCACAACTTACCTTTTCACCCATACTTCTCCTTGTACGGGAAAATACTATATTGTATAATGAATTTAAACAT
>JAFNVD010000020.1 GCA_017383785.1 Peptococcaceae bacterium
GGATGCCGAAGCCTCTATCTACGAACTGGCACGAATGCTAGGCGGTGAAGAAGACTACCAGCTGCAGCATGCCAGAGAACTGAAAAGCAGATAACGGATTACGAATACCAAAAAAATATATAAAAGAATATACCAAGAAAAATACAAAAAGAAAAAGACAGGTTACAATTTTCTTTCCTCATTGGCTCTGGACATTTCCTCGTTTGTTCAGCTTTATCAGACTTTGTCTGTTACGCTTTGAACAAATTTCGTCAATGTCCATCCCAAAATCGAATTCGAAAATTGTAATGCTGTCTTTTTCCTGTTTATAGATATGAACTATTATTTATATTTGTTTTACCCGATGAAGAAGAAGTACCCCAATACCAAAATCCCCAGTACAATGCGGTAGTACCCAAATACTTTAAAGTCATTGGTTTTGATATAGCTCATCAAGAATTTGATAGCCAAAATGGATACCACAAATGCCACGATCATACCGGTAATCAGGATAATCCCTTCTGCCATGGTAAATGCCAAACCGAATTTCAGCAGTTTTAACAAACTTGCCCCAAACATAACAGGGATAGCCAAGTAAAAGCTAAATTCAGCAGCGATGAAGCGGGAATTGCCCAAAAGCAGTGCCCCTAAAATGGTAGAACCGGAACGGGAAGTACCCGGAATCAAAGACAATACCTGAAAAGCACCAATGGCCAATGCCATTTTCCATGTCATCTGAGAGAAATCGGTGATAGCAGGAGTACGTTTTTTGTTGAAGTTTTCAATCACAATAAACAATACCCCATACACAATCAGCATCAGAGCTACTACCTGATAATTGTGAAAATGCTCGGTAAACCAGTCATCCAGCGGAATCCCAATAGCCGCAGCCGGAATTACAGCGATGATTACCTTCATCCACAAATCCCATACATCACGTTTGATAAAGCCCTGGAAGCCTTTTACTTTACGCTGAAATGGCCACAGTTTGTGGAAATACAATACCACTACCGCCAAAATAGCCCCAAGCTGAATCACTACATTAAACATTTCCTGAAACTCTGCAGTTACATTCAAATGCAGAAATTCTTCAATCAGAATCATATGCCCGGTACTGGATACCGGCAGCCATTCGGTAATACCTTCTACAATACCGATAATGACTACTTTAAACAATTCTATTAAAAACTCCATATCAACTCTCCTATATGTTTCTTCTAAAAAAGTCTAACAGCTATACAATATTGGATTTGCCCTCATTTGTCAAGCCTTTGCAGGGCATTTTAGGCATTTGCGAAGGGATTATTGTAATGCAGTTCGTGCATCGTCCAATTGTCGTTCCAATTCTGCAATGCGATCTTCATATTGGATTTGCTGATTCTCTAACAGTATATCGTACTCTGCACGCAAATCATTTAGTTGTGCCATATGTTCTTCTCTCAAACGGTTCAGTTCATCGGTGTATTCGATACGCTGCCGGTTTAGCTGGTCGTTATATTCTGTGCGCACCTGATTTAGCTGTTCCCGATAATCATTCACAGCATCCTGAGCTTCGTAGCGTTTTTCATTCAGTTTGAATGTTTTTGCTTGCGCTTCATTCATGATCAGTTTCAATGAAATCGGCGGGGTGTTTTCCAAAATGTAGCCATCTTTGGCCATATCCAAAAAGAAACCAATCACACCGGAGAAGTTTTCGTACACTTGTAAATTGTAATGGTTTTCAGCTTGCGGAATCAGTGAAATTTGATACAGTTCTTTTGGTGCAGAGACTTCAATGATGACTTTATCCTTCAAGGTATTGTCATACTGAATATCATAGCTGCCAATATACCAGCGGTCGGCATCCAGTTTAAACTGACTATCTTTGTCGTAAGAGGCTTCCAATGTAGTAGTATACTGTTCCACTGCAGGCAATGCAGAATCCATAGGCAAAGCACGATAATTGGCCACTTTGTAGGTGCTTAGCTCAAACAAAGAAATGCCGCAGCCCATACCAATAAGCACCATACCGATGATGGTGAGCCAAATATAGAGTTTGCCGGATAAGGTTAATCGACGTTTTGGTTTAGATGCTTGTTCTGTTGTCATGCGCTCGCACCTCCAATCCCAAATACATATTGCATGAGCATGCCGGTCACTGCCAGCGATAGCAAGGTGCAGCCCAATACTGCCAAAAATGGCCCTACAATCTGATATCCGGTTACCACAAATACCAGCATAGCAGCAGAGGAGGCCAATAAGGCTAAAGAGCAAAATCCTGCACCGATTAGAATACAAAATGCAGCCAGTTTCAAACACCATCGCAGCACTGTTTTGCACCAGGAAAGTACCGTGTTACCCAATGCCCCGACAGACACGTGAGGCAGTGTCATATCACTCCACGGTGTTTTAGCTTTATTTGCGTTGGCAGAGTTCTTTTCGTTTTTCTTCGCCTTTTTCTTGTCCAATGCCTGTGACAATTGTGCTTCGCAGGCAGAGCCAAATTTGCGACTACCGGCCAGTATCGTATGCACTGCAGAAGGTTTGCCATCGTCAGAGTGATTGTTATTTTGTGCGGCATACTCTGTGGTGTATACAGCGCTTGGATTATAGTTTGGGTTTAGATGATACACATCCAACAGCTCCTTGATAAGCTCTTCCGGATCACCAAAATCGGCAATGGCATCTTCTTCCGACAACCCACTGGCTACTTTCATATCAATATGCTGTGTGTATTCAC
>JAFNVD010000176.1 GCA_017383785.1 Peptococcaceae bacterium
GCAGCCCATATGCTGAAAAATACCCCGGGGTTAAAAGCCGATTTGCACAACTATGATGTAGATTTGCTGCTGGAAATCCGTCCGGAAGGTACCTTCATTTATACTCGTAGCTTCGAAGGCTTGCGCGGACTGCCTGTAGGCAGCAGTGGACGAGGTGTAGTACTGTTGTCCGGCGGTATTGATAGCCCGGTAGCAGGGTGGCTGGCCATGAAACGCGGTGTAACCGTGGAAGCGGTACATTTCCACAGCTATCCATACACCAGTGAACAGGCCAAAGAAAAAGTACTGGAACTGGCAAAACGTATGGCCAAATATTCCAACCGTGTCATCGTGCACATGGTGCCATTCACCAAAATTCAGGAAGAAATCGCTCATTATTGCCATGACAATATGCGTATTCCAATCATGCGTCGCATTATGGTGCGCATTGCCGAAGAAATCGCTCGTCAGCGCGACTGCCTGGCTATTTTCACCGGTGACAACCTGGGTCAGGTAGCAAGTCAGACCATGGAAAGCATTTATGCCATCAATGATGTAGCCAGAATGCCAATCCTGCGTCCATGTATCACGATGGAAAAAGAAGAAATCATTCAGATTGCGCAGAAAATCGATACCTACGAAACATCGATCCTGCCATATGAAGATTGCTGTACCGTGTTTGTACCAAAAGAACCAAAAACACGTCCAAAAGTAGAAGCATGTGAACAAGAAGAAGCAAAACTGGATCTGCCAACCTTGATTGCATCGGCAGTAGAAAATACCGAACGCATCATTGTATATGGCAAAGACAAACCGGAACGTCGTTATACAGGTGCAGAAACTGCATTAGAATCTGCAGCAGAATAGTATAACCAATCACAAAGCGAAAATAATAAAAGATGGGTAGTCTGTAGTACGAATCACGTAGTACAGAAGCCCATCTTTTTTATTTCTTGCGTTTTTATTGTGTTGTATTTCATACATAAATTAATATGCAGAGCCGAACCACATGCCTAGCCAGAATAAAAGTGCAATACCGGAAATATGCACCACCCACCAGCCGGTGCGTAAAAATCCCCATGTGCCCATATTGCGATCAAGGTGTTCAATTTTGTCCATGTATATCACCTGCCTTTGTCTGTTATAGTATGGCCGGAAATTATTTTGATATACTGGTAAAATACACACAGATATGATACAATGGGCAAAACCATGTAGCAGGAGGATGTTAGTATGTCTATGTTTCGTGAAGTAGAAAATAAAGATTTGCCATGCCATTTATTTGGCTATATTTTAGATTTTGAAGAACAAAACGGTTTTTATGATACAGCCGATATATATATTTCCGCATTGGGAGATGGATATGCCGAATTAGAAATTCCTATCTCCAAAATGCATTACAATAGTGGCGGTATCGTACATGGCGGTGTATTTGCAGGCCTGGTGGATGCCACTATGGGGGAAGCACTGCTGACCAAAAACAAAACCGGTGTCACCACATCGCTCAATATCAACTATCTGAAAAGTGCCGGTAAAGGTGATGTGCTGAAAGCACAAGCCAATGTGGTAAAAGACGGCAAACGCATGGTGTATTGCACCTGTACCGTATCCAACCAAAGGGAAGAAGTACTGGCCACAGCCCAGGCTGCATTTATGGTAGTAGAACCGGATTTTGTACAGTGGTATGCAGCAAAATTGCGTGAGAATGGGTATCAGTAAAAAGGTATGAACGACACATTACAATACTATAACGAACATGCGGCTGAATTTGTACAGGACACACAAAACAGCGACATGCATGAAAAATACGAACCATTTTTAAGCCGTGTAGTATCAGGCGGTCACATTCTAGATTTGGGATGTGGATCCGGACGAGACAGTGCAGAGTTTATAAAGCGGGGGTATCAGGTCACAGCAATGGATGGCTCGGAGCAATTATGCCGTATAGCAGAGGCGTATATTGGGCAGCCGGTACATCATATGTATTTTCAGGATATCGGCTGGCAGAACGCATTTGACGGCGTCTGGGCGTGTTCCTCATTGCTGCATTGCACCATAGCAGAACTGCCGGAAATATTGCAAAAAGTATCCGATAGCCTGAAAGACAACGGCGTATTGTATATCTCGTTTAAATACGGTGACTTTGCAGGATGGCGAAACGGGCGATATTTCACCAATTTCACAGAAGACAGCCTAAAAGCATTGTTGGAGACAGTACCCACCCTGCATTTGACACAAACATCTGTCACAGGAGACGTACGCCCGGGCAGACAAAACGAGCTGTGGCTCAATGCCATTGTAGAAAAAAGATAAATTGCAGAAAAAGACAAACACAGTAGGGGAGCCGTCTGGGCTCCCTTTTGCATTGCACAAAACGTGTGATGCCTTTGCTCATGCCCAAAAACGAAAAATATCCACGTAGGGGCGTCGTTTCGGCGCCCAAATTTGTAGGGGTCGCTGTCCCCAGCGACCCGTTGGCCATAGGCCAATAAAAAGAGCCTTGCACATATTAGTGACAAGGCTTTGTATCATTCAGGACGTTCGTATGTTAATAATTCTCCAATTTCTACATCGAGATAGTAGCACAATTTACAAATCAAACC
>JAFNVD010000177.1 GCA_017383785.1 Peptococcaceae bacterium
ATGCATACAGACTTTATTTTTTCGATTATTGGGGAAGAACTGGGCTTTTTGGGTGCCGGATTTGTAATTTTGCTGTTTGCTGTGTTTATTTGCAGAGGTTTTTATTTATCTTCACAGATGGACGATAAGTTTATGGCATTCACTGCATTTGGTTTAACAGCTTCTATCGGTATTCAGGCCATGATTAATATTGGTGTAGCGGTTGGTGCGTTCCCGGTTACCGGGATTCCGTTGCCGTTTATCAGCTATGGTGGTTCTTCTTTGATCTTTATGATGGCAACAGTAGGTTTTTTACTGAACTTATCCAAACATGCAAAGAAATAAGTTTATATACACTAAAATAGTCTGCGATTAGAATAACTTGTATGAAAAAGATTTGCAATGATAAAGCAGGATGTTAGAATTTCAGAATAGAATAATGAGTTGTAAAGAATGAATGAAAATGATGAGGCGGTGGTTCTGATGCGTATTATATTAACCGGTGGCGGCACAGGTGGTCATATTTATCCTGCTTTGGCAGTAGCGGAGCGGTTGCAGGAATGTCATCCGGAATGTGAAATTTTATATGTAGGAACAGACCGTGGTTTAGAAAAAGATATCGTACCAAAACGCAATATTCCGTTTCGCACCATTCGTGCGGAAGGATTGCCGCGCAAACTGACACCTGCTTTGCTGAAAGCTGTAAAGAATACGGCAGGTGGATGTTTAGAGGCCCGTGACATTGTAAAATCTTTTCAGCCTGATGTAGTAATTGGTACCGGCGGATATGTATGCGGCCCGGTAGTACTGGCTGCAAAATTGCAGGGAATTCCAACAATGATTCATGAGCAAAATGCATTTCCCGGGATTACCAACAAATTGCTGGCCCGTTTTGTAGATTGCATTATGGTGAATTTTGAAGAGTCTAAAAAATATTTTGTACATAAAGAGCGCATTGCGGTGACAGGTCTTCCGGTACGACAGGAAGTGCTTTCTGCAGAAAAAACAGCAAGTTTAGCTTATTTTGGCTTTTCGGAAGATAAAACTACACTTTTGGTAAGTGGAGGCAGCAGAGGTGCTCGTAGTCTAAATCGTGCTATGGTGGATGCTTATCCGGAATTGTTAAAATATCCGGATTTGCAAATCATCCATTTGACAGGGAAGACGGATTACGAGGATACTATGACAGCACTGGTTGAGAAAGGCATTGATGTTGCACAATATCCACAGCTTGTGATAAAATCCTATTTGGATGAAATGCAATACGGTCTGAAAGCAGCAGATTTTTGTGTTGGTCGTGCCGGTGCGACATTTTTGGCAGAAGTAACAGCGTGTGGTTTGCCAGGTATTTTGATTCCGTATCCTTATGCGGCGGAAAATCATCAGGAATACAATGCCAAAGCATTGGTAGAGCAAAATGCAGCATCTATGATATTGGATAAAGATCTGACAGGTGATAGTTTGTGTCGGTCTATTTTGTCGTTGTATCAAGATTCAGAAAATAGAAAACAAATGGAAGCGCAATCCTATGCTATGGGCAAACGAGATGCGCTGGATGAAATTGTTCGCCTTGTAGAAAAACAGTGTGCGAAATAGAGAAATGAAATGATTGTATAGAAAACAGGTTATATATAGGTAACCTGAAATGCAGGGGGGACTCGCATTGCAGGGCGATAAAAAGGAACACATTTATTTTATGGGAATTGGCGGTATCGGTATGAGCGGTATTGCTGAAATTCTACTTGATTTTGGCTATCGTATTTCCGGTTCTGATATTAAAGTATCCAATGTTACAGAACGTTTGCAGAAAAAAGGTGCATCTATTTATATTGGACAGCGTGCAGAAAATATTACAGATGATATCGATTATGTAGTACGTTCTACAGCGATTCGTGATACAAATGAAGAATATATGCGTGTAAAAGAATTAGGATTGCCGGTATTGCACCGTTCGCAAATGCTGGCAAAACTAATGGAGGAGAAAAAAGCTATTTGCGTTGCAGGTGCACATGGCAAAACAACGACATCTTCTATGATTGCTTTGGCTATGGAACTGGCACAGAAAGAGCCAACCATTGTTGTTGGCGGTGAAATCGCACAGATTGGCAGCAATGCAAAAAGCGGCAATGGTACGTACTTAGTAGCAGAAGCAGATGAAAGTGATGGTTCGTTTTTGAACCTGCATCCTTGGATGACTGTTATTACCAATGTAGAAGAAGACCATTTGGATCATTATAAAGATTTAGATGCGATTCGAGATGCGTTCGTATCTTTTGTTAAAATGCCGGGTGAAGACGGTGTGGCAGTACTAAACTATGACTGTGCCGAAACCAGACAGTTGGCACAGTATGTGACCGGTAAGGTAATTAGCTACGGCATGGCAGAAGATGCAAATATTCGTGGCGTAAATGTACGTCAGGAACAAAATGAAAACTTGGTGGATGTATACGCTGATGATCACTTGCTAGGTACATTGCGATTACGTGTACCGGGGCTGCATAATATCAGCAATGCCTTGGCAACTGTGGCAGCCGGGCTTGCAATTGGCATGACATTTGAAGAACTGGCGGCAGGTTTAAAAGAATTTGGCGGTGCCCGTCGTAGATTTCAGCTTTTAGGTGTAGTGCAGAATATTCAAATTATCGACGACTATGCCCATCATCCAACAGAAGTGGCGGCCACTATTGGGGCTGCAAAAGGCGTGCATTCCGGTAGAGTGGTAGCAGTGTTCCAGCCACATCGTTACAGCAGAACCAAATTCCTGGCGGAAAAATTTGCCCAAGCCTTTGACTTGGCTGATGAAGTTGTGTTGACCGATGTATATTCTGCCGGAGAAGATCTTTCTGAAGGTGCGCAAAGCGATATCATTGCGCAGCATATGACTCGTCCATCTCACTTTGTAGAACGAGAACGTTTGAATGCATTTTTACAAGAATTTGTCCAGCCGGGTGATATGGTGCTCATGATGGGTGCCGGGAACATTTGGCAAAATTCGATTCAGTTAGTAGAAGATTTGAAACAAAAATAATAGCAGTATTTATAATAAAGTTACTGTGAAATGCACAAATTGATAGAATGTGCAGGTGATAAACGATGAAGCGAAAAGAACAGGAACCGATGCATAATCATACGACTTGGCGTATCGGAGGCCCTGTAGATGTAATGCTGCAGCCGGAGACAATCGAAGAATTGCAAGAAGCTTTGAGAGAAGCGAAAACAATTGGAAAGCCGTATTATATCATTGGTGCCGGGTCTAATTTATTGGTGGCCGATGAAGGGCTGCGCGCTACGGTGATTGCCTTAGGCGGAGCTTTATGTAAGTGGAGTGTATCCGGCAATACGATTACAGCAGAGGCGGGATTGCCTTTGCCGGTCTTGGCTCGAAAAGCTGCACGTGCCGGGTTGTCGGGCTTGGAGTTTGCAGCAGGCATTCCGGGCTCTGTAGGCGGTGCGGTGGTAATGAATGCCGGTGCGTACCAAAGTCAGATGTCCAATGTGATTTCTGAAGTGTTATGCTGTGATCAAGATGGCAATTTGATAACTTTAGATAATGAAGCTTGTGAGTTTGGATATCGAAACAGCAGATTCAAGAAGGACAAATCTTTCATTATTCTTTCTGTGACTTTTTGTTTACAACCCGGTGATGCAGAGGCAATTGAAAAGCAAATGGGTCATAATACGGCAGCTCGTATTGACAAACAGCCGACCAGTTATCCCAATGCTGGCAGTGTGTTTAAAAATCCGCATGGTGATGCAGCCGGCCGTTTGATTGATCAAATCGGTGCGAAAGGTTGGCGGCAGGGGGATGCGATGGTATCAGAAAAGCATGCGAATTTTATTGTCAATGTCGGGCAGGCTACCTGTGCCGATGTATTGGCATTGATTGATCGTATCAAAAAAACAGTATTACAAGAAACAGGCATTACCCTAGAAGAGGAAATTTTATATTTACATGATGAAAATCTTTAATTCATAGTATAGACAGCAAAAGAAAGCTTTGTTATAATAAATAGGATAAGAGAGTAAAGTTGTGATGCTATGGAAAAAAATAAAATTATAGTTCTGGATGATTACAGAACTTCAGTACAAGAATCAAAAGACAACTCCAACCAGTCTCAAAGTGATTCTAATGAATTACCGCTGTCAGATGGACAGGCATCCGATGGTCGTGTTGTGCGCAAAAGAAAGCTTCGTGTAAAGCGCATAAAAACGATTGCCGGAATTGTGTCTTTTTGTGCGTTGTTATTTGTTATCAGCTGGCTGCCCGTTTTTCAGGTGCAGCAGATTGTTGTTGCCGGGAATGATGCGCTTAGCACGGAAAAGGTGATTAGTATATCAGGGCTTCAGGTAGGGGACAACTTGTTTTGGTGTGATACCGGTGAGGCCAAAAAACAGTTGAGACATAATCCTTTTGTAAAAAAAGTATCTATTCGTCGTGATTTGCCGGATACATTGATCGTTCAGGTGACAGAACGTCCGTCTGTTGGATATATTGTTACCAGTGATGGCTACGTGCAAGTAGATGCAGAGGGCAGAATGCTAGCAATTCAGCAGTCCCTTAGCAACTATCGGCTGCCGGTAATCAGTGGGGTAGGGATTAATGAACTGCCGGAACTGGGCGGTATTATTCAAAACAAGAAACTGAGACAGGCGCTGGATATTCTCCAAAGCTGTGATGTGACGCTGCTGGACAATATCGCAGAGCTGAATGTAGGGCAGGAATATTATATTCTGCTGTACACCAACCAACAGCTGGAAGTGCGTCTCGGTGGATTGGAAAATATGGAACAGAGGCTGAAAGATCTGGACAAGATTTTGACAGAAGTAGTAGGCACGAAAATTGCATCGGATCGAATTTTGTATATCGATATGCGATACGAAAATTCATCTGCAATTATTAAATTGCGAGATTAACCTGTTCAAAAGACAGGATTATTTATAAGAAGATAAGCTTGCGCTTAGCTGTGGGGAGAGTGTAAACATGTTTGAACTGGAAAAATATCAGAGTAATGGCAATTTAGCAAACATAAAAGTAATTGGTGTAGGTGGCGGTGGCGGTAACGCTGTAAACAGAATGATCGCTGCTAATTTGGAAGGTATTGAATTTATCGTAGCAAATACAGACGCACAGGCTCTGGAAATGTCTAAAGCACCAACTAAAATTCAGTTGGGCGGCAAACTGACCCGTGGCTTAGGTGCCGGCGGGAACCCTGAAGTAGGTCAGAAATCTGCTGAAGAAACTAGAGAAGAACTGACACAGGCACTGAAAGGTGCAGACCTGGTATTTGTAACTGCCGGTATGGGTGGCGGTACAGGTACAGGTGCGGCTCCGGTAGTAGCGGAAGTGGCAAAAAGTGTTGGTGCATTGACAATCGGTATTGTAACAAAACCATTCGGTTTTGAAGGCGGTCGTCGTCGTAAACAGGCTATGGAAGGGATTGAACGTCTGTCTGCACAGGTAGACTCTATCGTTACCATTCCAAACGATCGTTTATTACAGATTGCTGACAAAAATACAACATTAGAATCTGCATTCTCTTTCGCTGATGATATTCTGCGTCAGGGTGTACAGGGTATTTCCGATACTATTGCAAAAGCCGGGATTATCAATCTGGACTTTGCTGACGTACGTGCAATTATGGAAAATACCGGCGTAGCACTGATGGGCGTTGGTATTGCAAAAGGTGAAAACCGTGCAGTTACCGCTGCGAAAGCTGCAATTTCTTCTCCATTGTTAGAACTGTCTATCG
>JAFNVD010000178.1 GCA_017383785.1 Peptococcaceae bacterium
ATGAATCTAGGCGGTGCGTTGATTCCTTTTGCTGTGGCATTGTATGTGTGGGGGCGTGCCGGCAGTATGAAAGAACGGGTGCGTTCTTTGCTGGGGGCGGTGCTGGTAGCAGTGAGTATTTGGCTGATGGGCCGTTTGATTACCAATGAATATGCATTGCCCATTGATATTATATATCTGTACCCGATTGCAGCGGGGCTTGTGGGTTATTTGTTTGGCCGTTCACGTAAAGGGTCTTTTATTGCAGCGGTATTGGGTGTGATTTTGTTTGATGTGAGTCATGGTGTATATCTGCTTCGTGCCGGTATTCCGGGCTTGGTGCATTTTGGCGGCGCCGGTATATATGACACGGTGGTATTGTCCGGGGTGCTTGCGGTAATTTTGGCCGAATTGATTGGGGAAGCACGGGAACGTATGCAAGGTGGTCCACGGTTTGGTGAACGGGATGCGGCACTCATTCGCAATTTGCGCAATTCAAATCTGAAAGGAGACAAGTAGCATGACGAATCTGGTCAGTCGAAAAATGGAATATGATACTGCAAAGCGCAATCGTGCCGTGGTAGCTGTACTCAGTATTTTATGTATATGTTTGTTTACCTATTTGTTTACCCAGTGGCAGCAGAACGGAACCATTTTGTCTGTGTGGGGTGAGGCAGATCTTTCAGATGAAGAAACAGGCGGTGTGTATTATACGCTGTACGACGAAACATCGGGAGAGGCCATTGAGTATATGAGTCGCCGTGTATATAGCGGTGATGAACTATTGACCGGGGACAACAAGCATTATCGTGTGACCCGATTGGATGGACATGATGTGTATTGTGAGTTGCTGGGTGAACGTGCCATTGAAGAGGTGCTGGATGAACTGTACAGCGGCAGTATTCCGGCTGCTAAAAATTTTCAGTCGGTAGCCATCTATTGTACTCATACTGATGAAAGCTATGTACCTACTTCCGGTACGGAGAGCAAACACGGCGGCGGTGATATTTTGGATGTAGCCGAGACAATGGTAGTGGTATTGGAGGAAGCCGGAGTTCCGGTGCTTCACAGTGAGAATTTGCATGATCCTCATGATGTCAATGCGTATCAGCGTTCTCGCAAAACAGCATCCCAATTATTGCAGGAAGCCCCTGCTGCCATGATTGATGTGCATCGAGATGGCATTCCTGATCCGGAGTATTATGCCACTACTTTGGATGGCAAATCAGCGACCCAAATTCGCATTGTGGTTGGCAGACAAAATCAGAACAGTGAAGCCAATATTGCTTTTGCAGAAAAAATGAAGGCCTATTACGATGATGTCAAGCCGGGCTTGATTAAGTCTATTTTCATGGCAAAGGGCAATTACAATCAGGATTTGGCACCCAACTCTGTATTGCTGGAAATCGGTACCCACACCAACACGTTAGAAGCGGCCAAAAACGGTGCAAAAGAGTTTGCAGAAGTGTTACCCCAATTCCTTGGTTTAAAAGCCTCTAGCGATAAAAATACAGCGTCTGATGGGCAACTGCATGATAAAGCAGCATCACCCGAAGGGGAAACCGGTATGGGCAAATCTGTGATTTGGTTGTTGTTGGCCGTGGTGATTGGTGGTGGAATATTTTTGTTTATTTCGCAGGGCAAAGGCCGGGTATAACAGGAGGCGAAGGATATGGCTCCACAGGAACATCAATATTTACTGGCCATTTTGCTTGGGTTTGCCACAGGTGTGATTGCACGGTTTTGCATGCTGCGCAGTGATTATCGCAATTATCCGTCTTATCCGCACGGATATATCATTCATTTGTCTTTGGGTGCCATTGCATCCATTTTGGCAGCATTGGCTGTGCCTGCTTTGATAGAAGAGGAATTGACTGCAGTGACGTTTTTGGTGTTGTGTGCACAGCAGTTTCGTGATATTCGCAGTATGGAGCGGGAAACGTTGATGAAGTTGGAAGAACAGGCCTTGGTGCCGCGAGGGCCCGATTATATCGAAGGCATTGCCAAAGTGTTTGAGTCTCGCAATTATCTGGTAATGCTGGTAGCCCTAACAGTATCGGGGGCGGTGGTACTGAGCAACTGGCGGATTGGCTGTATTGCCGCAGTGATTATGGTGGGATTTTCTTTATGCTGTATGCGCGGAAGTTATATTGGTGATATTGCGCAAATTCATGCAGGAACCTTGCATTTTGATAAATCCTTGTTGTACGTGGATGATATTGTACTGATGAATGTGGGAGATCCGAATGCAAGGGAAAAAATATTGCAGGAAGGGGTAGGGATTGTGCTATACCCCAATGATGACGATGGCAGAGCCATACTCAACAGCCTTGGGCAGAGGCAGGCCATTCTGCATGATGTATCCATTCTCACAGGCAATCAGTTGGATGTAGGGGAACAGGAATGGACTCCAATGGCACGCAAAAATATGAAAACAGGGGCCTTGGGTATCTTTATATTGCCTAATTACAAGAATGTCGAATGTGTTATTGCTGCGGTAAAACGTACACCGATACTGGAAAGTGCTGCGCAAAAGCCGTTATCCAGCGACATAGGCCGCAATATTGCGAAAGGAGCGAAACAGCATGAATGATACTATTTTGGCGGCGGTTACTACCGATGAATATGCAGATAAGGTGCAGGGCAGTGTAGCAGTGTTTATTGCCGATGATGAGATAGAGCAGCAGCGTACGGCAATGCTTTTGGCAAGGATTATGCGGGGGATGAGCCATGATTTGGAGAACGGCGTTATGATTGTGGTACGGCATTAAAAATAGGCAAAAAACAATGCAGTGACAGATTATTTGATTATTTGCACGGCGAAGGTGATGGTATCCGAGCCAAAAATAATCAAATAATCTGTCACCGCTTGTTAGTTAATTATGCTTTGCAAAGTGATAGAATTGCTTTTCGTTTTCGTAAAATACATGGGTGGTGATATCAAATATACGGTCGATATCACCGGAGTGAATGATTTGCTGCGGGGAGCCTTGGTTCACTATTTGCCCGCTATTCATTAGAATGATATGGTCAGAATATTCTAATGCCAGATTTAAATCATGAAGAACCATAATAATGGTTTTTCCTTGTTGATTTAGGCTTCGAATTAAATCCATGATTTCAAAACGAATATTGATGTCAAGATACGTAGTCGGTTCATCCAGAAAAATGATATCGGTATTTTGTGCCAATGCCATAGCGATGTATGCGCGTTGGCGCTGTCCGCCCGATAATCGATTTACGTAACGTTGTGCGTATTCGTTTGCTTTCACTTGTGCAATGGATTGGGCAATGATTTCTTTATCTTCTTTTGTTAGTCCTTGTCCGTATTTTTGATGGGGATATCGTCCATAAGCCACCAAATCTTCCACCGTAATTTCGGGAGGATGATTGGTTTGTGCCAGTAGGGTCACTTCTTTGGCGTAGGTTTTCGTTTTCATAGCATGGATATCCTTGCCATGTAGTAGAATCGTTCCTTCGGATGGCTGCAGCAAACGGCAAATGATTTTGAGCAAGGTGCTTTTGCCACAGCCGTTTGGTCCCAAAATAGAAGTGATTTTTCCATCAGCAAATGTTGTAGAGATATTCTGCAAAAGAGGAGGTTGACCGGGATAGGCATAACTTATATTTTTAAGCTCAATCATGGTGATCCCTCCTATTGCGAATGATTAAATAGATAAAGAATGGCCCGCCGATAAAGGACAACAGAATGCCTACCGGCAATACATACGGTGCAAAAGCCATACGGCTGACCAAATCGCATAGAATAACAAAAGCGGCACCGCCAAAAGCACTGGCCGGCACCAAATACCGATTGTCATTGCCAATGAGAAAGCGGATGGCATGCGGAACTACCAGGCCTACAAAACCAATAAGTCCTGCAAAACTAACAGCGGCCCCGGCTAAAATCGCTGCGGTGAAAATGAGTAAAAAGCGAGTACGGTTTACACTCATGCCGAGAGCTTTGGCAGTGTCGGTGCCCAATGCGATAATATTCATATCACGGCGCATAAGCATGGCCAATATCAAACCGATTAGGATATAGATTGCAGGGAAGCGCAGCCCTTGTATGGTAAGGCCGGATAAGCCGCCCACCAAAAATGTGCTTGCACCTATATAGGCATCTGGGTAGAGAATCATAATGCAGTTCATACCGGCACCCAAAATGCTGCTCATGGCAATCCCTGTTAGTACCAGTGTAATTCGAGAGACACCCGGACCCATAGCCAGTGCAAAAATCAGCATGGCAGTGGCCAATGCACCTAAAAATGCCGCAAAGGGCAACAGCGCATCCATGGCCGGAAAAAATGCAGAGCATAACAATACCATCAGTCCGGCGCCGGAATTGACCCCGATGATGTTAGGGCTAGCCAATGGATTTTGCAGTACCGATTGTAAAATAGCCCCGGATACAGATAAGGCACTGCCTGCCAGCAGAGCACCTAGTACGCCGGGCAATCGGGAATACATCACAATACGATAGGTACTGTCTGTGGTAGATCCCGAAAATACTGCCTGTAAAAAATCTGCCGGGGAAATACGGGTAGACCCCAAACTAATCCCCAGCAGAACAG
>JAFNVD010000179.1 GCA_017383785.1 Peptococcaceae bacterium
GTAACTATGTTCGTCAGATGGGTATCGTAAAACCACAGCGTGATATTCTGAAATATATCATGAACCCAGGTCACTATGGTAACATGGGCCTGCCATACTATGAAATGAAAGAACACGGTGTAAACAACTACTGCTGCGGTGGTGGTTCCGGTTTCGCTATCATGAACTCCATGAACTTCCCTGCATACCGTGACAACGTTGCACACAGAAAGAAACTGTCTCAGATTCTGGAAGCATTCGGTCCTGAACTGATGGAAAACACAGATGTTCCAAAATACATCTGCGCTCCATGCTCCAACTGTAAAGGTGCAATGCGTTCTATCATTGAACACTATGAATTAGAACGTTTCAATGTTCACTACGGCGGTCTGGTAGAGCTGATTTGCAATGGTATGACCAAATACAGCACACCATTCATGGAATTCCTGCGTGACGAATAATTTGCAAAATTAATTAAATTAAAAATACAGCATTAACCGGCTGAACAGATTCACAATCAAACACACAAACACAACGACAGGAGGTCTCAAACGAGGCCTCCTGTTTTTTTATTTTTTTGTTTTAAGCAATCACGTTCCGGGTATATATGATTTCGGTTGAATATATAAATAATTTGACAACATACTATTTCCAGTTTATAATTAGTATCATTAATGTATTTTATATATCCATTATACTTATCAGGGAGGTATTTTTTATGACAAAACATATGTCTCTTGGTATCCGCGTTCCAATTGAATCGGACAACCCAAGCATCGTACGTAATGAAGACTTATGTATTAAATGTGGCCAGTGTAAAGAGGTATGTACCAATGCAATCGGTGTACACGGCACCTACAATTTAGCGCAAACAGGCAATCAGGCCATCTGTATCCATTGCGGACAATGTGCTAATGTTTGCCCACCGTCCAGCATTACAGAAGTGTATGAATACGCTGAGGTACAAGCAGCGATAAACGACCCAAACAAAGTAGTAATCGTGAGCACTTCCCCTTCTGTACGTGTGGCATTGGGTGAAGAATTCGGTATGCCGAAAGGCTCTTTTGTAGAAGGAAAAATGATTGCTTTATTACGTGCATTGGGTGTCGATTATGTATTGGATACCAACTTCGCTGCCGATTTGACTATTGTAGAAGAAGCCAGTGAATTGATTCAGCGTATCACCAAGCAAGACGCTCCATTGCCTCAGTTCACCAGCTGCTGTCCGGCATGGGTAAAATTTGCGGAAACTTACTATCCGGAATTACTTCCACACGTATCTACCGCAAAAAGCCCAATTGGTATGCAAGGGCCTACTATCAAAACATATTTTGCACAAAAAATGGGCATTGACCCAAACAATATTGTCAATGTAGCATTAACTCCTTGCACTGCGAAAAAATTTGAAATTCGCCGTGAGGAAATGAACGCCGCAGGCAGACACTTAGGCCAGCCGGATTTACGTGACATGGATCAAGTCATCACTACACGAGAATTGGCAATTTGGGCCAAAGAATCCGGTATTGACTTTGCTTCCTTAGAAGACAGCGCCTATGATTCCTTTATGGGGCAAGCCTCCGGTGCCGGGGTGATTTTCGGCAATACCGGCGGTGTTATGGAGGCGGCATTGCGTACCGCTTATGCTTATATTACCGGTCAGGAACCGCCGGCCGCACTGTTAGATTTACAGCCTGTACGCGGATATGAAGGATTACGCGATGCCAGTGTAGAAATCAATGGCATGACCATTCAGGTTGCCGTTGTACATGGTACTGCCAACGCTCGTAAATTGATTGAAGCCATGAAACAAGGGGATAAACAGTATCATTTCATTGAAGTAATGACCTGTCCGGGTGGTTGTATTGGCGGTGGCGGACAGCCGAAAGATTTTACGGCTAATGCCGATGATACCCGCAAAGCTCGTATCGCCAGCCTGTATCAAAGAGATGCCGGTTTAACACTGCGTACCAGCCATGAAAATCCGGAAATCAAACAATTATATGCAGAATTTTATGGCGAGCCGCTCAGTGAATTGGCGGAAGCATTATTGCACACAATATATCAAGATCGCAGTAAAGATCTTAATCAAGGAGGAACTATCAAAATGGAAAAATGGAAATGTAATGTATGCGGTCATGTACACGAAGGCCCTATCACAGAAGGTTTTACCTGCCCTGTTTGCAAACAGCCTGCAAGTGCATTTGCAAAAATTGAAGAAACAAAATCCGGTGCAAGCAAATATGCCGGCACACAGACTGAGAAAAACTTAGAAGCAGCATTTGCCGGGGAATCTATGGCAAGAAATAAATATACTTTCTATTCTGCTGTAGCCAAAAACCAAGGTTTTGAACAGATTGCAGACCTATTCTTAAAAACTGCAGAAAACGAACGTTCTCACGCTCAGATGTGGTTCAATGAATTAAACGGCTTGGGCGACACTGCTGAAAATCTGCTCCATGCTGCAGAAGGCGAAAACTATGAATGGACTGATATGTATGACGGTTTCGCTAAAACTGCAGAAGCAGAAGGCTTCCCTGAACTGGCAGCCAAATTCCGCCTGGTTGCGGCTGTAGAAAAACGTCACGAAGAACGTTATCGTGCTCTGCAGAAAAACGTGGAAACAGATGCTGTATTTACAAAAGCAGAAGAAACCACTTGGGAATGTCGTAACTGTGGCCATATTGCAATTGGAAAAACAGCTCCTGAAGTTTGCCCTACTTGTGATTATGCACAGAGTTTCTTCGAAGTATACCACGATGCATTTTAATGATTCTGTCTAATTTCATACTCCAAGCATACAAAAAAGGACCTGTGCACAATGCACAGGTTCTTTTATAATGCCTTGTCGGCCTAAAATACAATTAGATATTAGCAGCAACAAATTCAGCAGCAGCGCCGATGTTTTTGATCTGTTCAGCCGCTTCGTCCGGAATTGCAATACCGAATTCATCTTCCAGTGCCATGATTACCTCCACAACATCCAGGGAATCGGCATTCAAATCTTCAAAACGAGTTTCTGCTGTAATGGTTGCAGGGTCTACGCCTAACTGATTTGCAACA
>JAFNVD010000180.1 GCA_017383785.1 Peptococcaceae bacterium
AAATCCCCTTCTTTCAGATTCTTTTACTATGTAAATTCCCCATTTTCGTCTATTTCCCTGCATAGAGTCTTGCGAAACAACAGTGAATTTGTTATAGTTACTGTATTCAAACCATATACAAAAGGAGTGCTGCTTTATGTCAGGTCGTTCTGCCGAAGAACTGCAAGGAGTGACCCAATTGGGTAGTCAGAAAACAGTATATTCCAGTGATTATGCGCCGGAAGTACTGGAAACATTCCCAAACAAACATCCAAACAATGATTATTTCGTCAAATTCAACTGTCCTGAATTTACCAGCCTGTGCCCAATGACAGGTCAGCCGGATTTTGCTACCATTTATATCTCTTACGTACCGGGAGAACGCATGGTAGAAAGTAAATCTCTGAAACTGTATTTGTTCAGTTTCCGCAATCATGGGGATTTCCACGAAGACTGTGTCAATATCATTATGAAAGATCTTATCAAACTCATGGATCCAAAATATATCGAAGTGTGGGGCAAATTTACACCACGCGGCGGTATTTCCATTGACCCATACTGCAACTACGGCAGACCGGGCACCAAATGGGAAGAGGTAGCATGGAACCGCTTGGCCAACCATGATTTGTATCCTGAAAAAGTAGATAACAGATAAAAAACGAATCTAAAACATAAAACTCCAAAATGATTTCTTCACGTCGAGGTTGACATGGACAAATGCGAGGTTTGTCTGATATGCGATGGACGCAGTCCATAAGCATTAGACAATACGAGCAGATGTCCAGGGAACGAGGGACGAAGAAATGCATTTTGGAGTTTTTATTATTATCTATTTATATTTATCTTCTTTTTGTTTACCGTTCATCCATTGCAATATAACTGCGTTCATCACCAACGCTGTCATATGCAGGGCGAATAATTTTATTGGCATTGACCAGTTCTTCTAATCGATGGGCGCTCCACCCTACGATACGGGCCATAGCAAAGATTGGAGTATACAACTCTTCCGGAATCCCCAGCATGCGATATACAAAGCCGCTAAAGAAGTCCACGTTGGCACTGATATCTTTCAGTGTTTTGCGTTTGCCGGAAATAATGGCCGGTGCCATTTCCTCTACCATTTCGTACAAAGCATAATCCTGCTCCAGATTTTTTTCTTTGGCCAACTGTTTGACATAGCCTTTGAATACTTTGGCACGTGGGTCAGAGATACTGTAAATAGCATGTCCCATACCGTAAATCAGGCCTTTGCCATCGAAGGCTTTTTTGTCTACCAGACGCTGCAAATATGCACGTACCTGCTCACGATCAGTAATATCCGACACATTGGCTTTTAAGTCATCCATCATTTCGATTACTTTGATATTGGCGCCACCATGTTTTGGCCCTTTCAGCGAAGATAAGGCTGCCGCCACAACAGAATACGTATCAGACCCAGCCGAGGTGATCACATGGGTGGTAAAAGACGAGTTGTTCCCACCGCCATGCTCCATATGCAATACCAAGGCAATATCCAGTACATGGGCTTCTAACTCAGTGTATTGTTTGTCCGGACGCAGCATACGCAGAATATTTTCTGCCGCACTCAAAGATGGGTCCGGACGATGAATATACAAACTGTCATCCTGCAGATAATGATTATAAGCATGATAGCCATATACAGCCATCATTGGGAACACACTGATCAGCATCAAACACTGACGCAGCACGTTTTCAATACTCAAATCCGCCGCATTGTCATCATAGGAAGCAAGGGTCAATACACTTCTGGACAAGTTGTTCATAATGTCTTTGGTCGGTGCTTTCATAATAACATCGCGGGTAAAGCTTTTTGGCAGGCGGCGCATTCCACCCAATACTTTCTGAAATTTCTCCAGTTCTTTTTCGTCAGGCAAATTGCCAAACAAGAGCAAATAGGTGGCCTCTTCAAAGCCATAACGGCCCTCTTCACGGAAGCCACGCACCAAATCAATGATATCATAACCGCGATACCACAGCTTGCCATCGCAAGGCACTCGTTCCCCGGCTTCATTTTCTTCAAAGGAATGAATATGAGAAATATTGGTGAGCCCTACCAATACCCCTTTCCCGTTTTCATCACGTAAACCTTTTTTTACGCCAAATTCATCGTACAATTTATAATCAATGCGGCAGTTGTTTTCACAAGTGACCGCTTTTTTTGCTATGTAGTTAATCAGTTGTTCCTGTTTCTTCATTGGTAGTCCTCCTTGTATTCTTACCGGCATAACACTCCAATTACTGTATTCGTCATAGTACCAAAAAACACCTTTGCATACCATGTATGTATTTTGTATTCTCGCCTATATCACAGCTATAAAAAAAGAGGCAGAATATTCTGCCTCATGTAAGACTTTATAAAAACAATTAGATGATGTTGCTAGCGTTGTCCAGGTTTTCAACCATTTTTTTCACGCATTCAGAGCAAACCAGTTTGCCTTTGTAGTTCTGTACTTCGTCTGCGCTCTGGCAGAAGATGCATGCTGGTTCATATTTTTTCAGAACGATTTTTTCGTTGTCTGTGTAGATTTCCAGAGCGTCTTTTTCTTCGATGCCCAGAGTTCTTCTCAGTTCGATTGGAATAACTACGCGGCCTAATTCGTCAACTTTACGTACAATACCTGTGGATTTCATAATACATCCTCCCAATATACAATATTTCTATGACTTACAATCTTTGTATGTCCTGTCCTCATGATACCATTTATTTTTTCACCCGTCAACCAAAATCGCAAGATTGTGTGAAAATTTGCTAAATATTGTCGAAAAAAGTCGAACATTGTATTTTACGCATAATTTCCGAAAAATATCGCGAAATGGCTTGACTATAAGGCTGTTTTTTTCTTATACTATAAGTTAAAGCTTTATCATTAAGATACATTACACAGGCACCTGACCGTATTGTCATGTGCTCTGTGTGCAATAAAAGGAGGAGTTCTTTCATGCCAGAAAGCACCAATGAACCAAAACGTTTTTATATTACTACACCGATTTATTATCCAAGTGCAAACCTGCACATCGGTCATGCATACTGCACTGTTATGGCCGACACCATGACTCGTTATAAACGTATGCAGGGCTATGAAACATACTTTTTGACCGGTTCTGACGAACATGGTCAGAAAATCGAACGCGTAGCAAAAGCAGAAGGCGTAACACCAATCGAATATACCGATAAAATCGTAGCAACCTTCCAGGCATTGTGGGAACGCTTACTGATCTCCAATGACGAC
>JAFNVD010000181.1 GCA_017383785.1 Peptococcaceae bacterium
TCTTCTAAAGTGTTTTTGATTACCGGTGTATCCAATGGATAATTTTTATTTTCGATAGCATTATATAGTTCCACCATTCTGGCATTATTTTCGCCAAAATAGCTGGAAAATACGCTGTCTTTGTATTCTCTGTTTGCTGTCATTATTTTATCATGCTCCTATCATTGTATAGTTTTATCCGGATATACTATATAGGATTCGACATTCCGCAGGTTATCCCTGCCAGTATATTACAGCATATCCATTATTATATTTAATGTGCATTACGGGGTGTACCATTTAATTGGTAAATGTGCATTTATTGCGGTATACAGAGCATGATATTTATATCTTTGCACTTTTATATTTATTTTTTGCATACAAAAACAGGGCGCCGAAACGACGCCCCTACAGTTAGTTTTGCTCCATATTTAATATTTTCGTCTCAATACATAATAGCATACCCAATATAGCAGAACCAAAAAACATACCGAAAATGCCAATGCTGTGGCAATTTGCACTTGATTCATAAACTCCAGCACAATCACTGCTACACCGCAAATCAGTACATACCAGAAAAACGCATAGCTTTTGGCTTTGTTGGCCAGCATTACATTACGCTCGTCGGTTTCCGCTACTTCCTGGGCGCGCATGGCTTCGGGCGAGGCCATCAGCTTGCGATACTGGCGCAGACGAACGATACCTATCACCATCAGTGCGGTACCCCACGCAAAGAAAAATTCGTTATCCAGATTCCGCCAGATACTCACTGCCATTAGCAGCGGACCTGCAATCAAAAAGATACGAGCTGTTAGGATTCTCTTTTTCAGCTTTTTCTCAAATTCCATTTTTATTCCTCCTCAAATAAAAACACGTCTTCAATATGCAATTCAAAATATTTGGCTATTTTGTAGGCCAGCTGCAGTGATGCATTGTATCGACCATTCTCCAATGAAATGATGGTCTGCCGTGTCACACCCAATGCACCGGCCAGCTCATCCTGTGTGATTTTACGTTCTTTACGTAATTCTTTTATTTTATTTTCCAAGCCAATCACCTTCTCAAATTGTTAAGCACACTTTACATTTATACTATACACTACACGTTTCAAAATGTCAAGCATACTTTACAATCTTTCTTTAACACTTCCCCTTATGGGTTATTGCCATAAAATTTGCAAATATATCGACTATCACCCATAGAAAATATATATTACAGAAATTTTCGTATTTTCATTTACAAACAAATGTATTTTTGATATATTTATATGGTGGATAAATTTTTTTCATTATGCACAACAATACATATTACAAATGCCATATTTATAGAACATTTATAAATAAAACAGTGACATTTGCATTTTTAGGAGGGATATTATGTTAAGTGACAGCATGCGCGTTTTTATTACAGTGGCTGACAAGAAAAACTTTTCCAAAGCGGCAAAGGCCCTTTCTCTGACTCAGCCGGCTGTCAGCTTTCAGATTCAGACTTTAGAGCAGTACTATCAGACAATGTTGTTTGACCGTGTAAATCGTCATGTCAAATTAACCGCAGCAGGGGAACTGTTGTTGGATTATGCGGTGCACATGAACAACTTGCAGGCTGAACTGGAACGTAACATGCAGCAGTTAACCGGGCATGTAAAAGGGGAATTATTGGTAGGTGCAAGTACTACAATCGGTGAATATATTCTGCCATATGTAGTAGGCGCATTCAAACAGGAGTATCCGGATGTAAATGCCACTATTCAGATTATGAACACCAACGATATTGCAGAAAACGTAAACAATAAATCTTTCGACTTAGGGATTATCGAAGGGCCTGTAGAGCTGACCGAAAACATGGAATCTATTGCATTCCTGGAAGACGAACTGGTACTGGCTATTCCGTCCAATCATCCATTTGCAACGAAAGAATCCATTACACTGGAAGAATTAAAAACACTTCCATATATCACCCGTGAACCGGGCTCCGGCAGCCGTTTGATTTTTGAACAGGCACTGATTGACGCTGATTTTGATATTGAAGAACTGCACATGGTAATGGAACTGGGCAGCACCACTTCTATCAAATCTGCTATCATGGGGGGCTTAGGGATCTCCACCATTTCTAAATGGGCAATTCAGGATTTAGTGAAAACCGGCAAAGTTGCTGCGCTCACCATCGAGGGCCTCACTTTGAAACGTACTTTCAATATTATTCTGAACAATGACAAATTCCATTCCGAAGCTACAGGCAAATTCCTGGACTTCCTGGACATGGACAATGTAAATGAGATTTTAACCGCAAAATAATTGCGTAATTTACGGAAACCATATGGAATAGGAGCTGAAATAAATGTTAAATGACAGTATTCGTGTATTTTTAACTGTTGTAGAGAAAAAAAGCTTTTCCAAAGCAGCAAAAGCACTGTTTTTAACACAGCCGGCTGTTAGCTTCCAGATTCAGATGCTGGAAGAATACTACGGTACACGTCTATTTGATCGTGTAAGCCGCAACATCATTCTGACTGAAGCAGGACATCTGCTGCTGAAATATGCAAATGAAATGAACCGCCTGCAGGCTGAACTGGAACGTGAAATGCAGGATATGACAAGCAGTATCAAAGGGAAACTGAGAATCGGTGCAAGTACCACTATCGGTGAATATATCGCGCCATATATCTTAGGTTCTTTCAAAAATATGTATCCGGATGTAGAGCTGAGTCTGGAAGTATCCAACTCCGAAGATATCGAAGCTGCAATCCATGACACCACTCTGGATATCGGCCTGATCGAAGGCCCAATGGTAGGCAAGGATCTGGAAAGCATTCCGTTCCTTAACGACCATTTACAGCTGGTAACCAGCGCAGATCATCCATGGGCAAACCTGGATACCATTTCCGTATTTGAATTGGATAAATATCCTTTCATCTCCCGTGAAAAAGGTTCCGGTACCCGTGTAGAAATGGAGCAGCACCTGAAAAAGGCCGGCTTCACTGCCAACAACCTGAACATTATCATGGAGCTGGGCAGTTCTTCTGCTATTAAGGCTGCGGTAGAAAGCAACCTGGGGATTTCTGTACTGTCTAAATGGGCTATTCAGGACAAAGTGGCTGCGGGTACACTGCACAGCATTAATCTGAAAGAGATTGACTTCAATCGTACCTTCCAGATTATCTACCACAAGAAAAAATTCAAAACTCAGGCCAGTGAAGAATTCTTACGCTTCCTGAAATCTGACGATATTGAAAACGTGGTAACACCTCGTTAATAGGAACAACATATTCAAGAGACGCTGAATAAAATACAAACATCGAAACGTTGAACAAAATACAAGAATCGGGACGCTGGGGACAGCGTCCCCTACTTATGCAAAAACAGGGTGCACAATTTGTGCACCCTGTTTGATTTGATGGTATATTCGATATGTTGTTTCTCTTCTCTAAAATTATCTTCTTACAAAACGAATTTCGCATACACCGTCGCCTTTTGCAATGGTTTTCGGCAAATCCAGTTCACAGCCAAAGCTTGCGGCAATACCGCGGTCCCCACACATAGCGTGGTCACACATGCGCTGAATTTCTTCGTCACTGCAGCCCTGTTTCTGCCATGCTTTTACCAATGGACAATAATGGAAGTCGATGTCTAGATGGTCATCATCGCAGCGCAGAATTTTCATTTCAAACACCAGCTGGGCAGGTTTGCCAAACAATGTTTTTTTCAACCCTTTCAGGCTTTCTCCGCCGCCTGCTTTCTGACGCAATAAACCACCCTGATACAAGCCGCATCTGCGAATAGCCTCGGGCGCATAGTCTTCCGGTGCCAAGCCTTTTTTCGCTGCTTCGTCACACAACAAGTACATCCATAATGCACGGTGTTCCAACTGTTCACGGATTGCTGCCAGCAGCCCATTCTTATATTTTGGTTCATTTACAATACTCATTTGCATATCCTCCTAATCATAAGTTGTTGTACTCAGTATAACACAAGATCAGTAAAATCAACAGAGAAATCGTTACAATTCATAGATGGTCTCTTGATTTCTCTTCACTTCGCGGTATAATATCATGTATTGTCTAAAATAATTCTCTATTAACAAAATACATTGCTGTCTGAATACATGTTAGATATCTATCGTAAGGAGGGACGCCTTGTGGATTTGCTGAAAGATTCTCCGCAAAAACTATTTCTTAAATATTTGGTACCATCGGTCAGTGCCACCATGGTGACCTCAATTTATATTTTGGCCGATTCCATCATGATTGGCAAAGGGATTGGCGAACTTGCCATCGCGGCTCTTAATATTGTATTGCCGCTATTTAATATTTTCTTTGGCACCGGAGCATTGTTTGGTATAGGTGGCGCGGTACTGTTTTCGGTATCCATGGGCAATGGCGACCCTGACCGTGCAAAGCGTTATTTTACCCTTGCTACGCTGTTTACTGCAGCATTTGCACTTTGTTACCTTGTGGTGGGCAATGTTTTCTTAGAACCAATCCTCACGTTTCTGGGCGCTACTGATTTGACCTGGCACTATGCATATGATTATGCACGGTGGCTCATGGTAGGTGCACCGGTATTCGCTTTTTCGATGTTATTGCAAAGCTTTGTCCGCAACGACAAAAATCCAAAACTGGCTATGGTAGCCGTGATTGCCGGTGGTGTCCTAAATACCTTTTTAGACTGGCTCTTTATTTATCCGATGCAGCTAGGTATGACCGGAGCCATCGTGGCCAGTGTCATCGGCACCGGGGTAACGTGCCTTATTTTGTGCTTGCACTTTTTCCGTAAGGAGTGCAATTTGCGATTTTCATTCAAAAAACTGCGCTCTCGTTACAGCAAAGAAATTGTACAATACGGTGCTTCCAGTTTTCTTACAGAGCTTTCCGGCGGTGTACTGATTTTTGTATTGAACCAGCAGGCATTGTTGTATGCCGGAGAACTAGGCGTTACCGTATACAGTGTGCTCACCAACAGCGCCTATATTGTCAACGCGTTCTCTAACGGCATTGCACAGGCTGCACAGCCAATCATCGCTACCAACTTTGGAGCCAAAGCACAAGACCGCATTGATGCCCTCAAAGGTATTGGATTGCGCACAGCACTGATTGCCGGCTGTACCTTTGCAGCGCTGGGTCTGCTGTTCCCACAAGCTGTGGTGTATATCTTTGTCCACCCAACCGAAGCCATTCTGGAACTGGCACCAATGGCGGTACGTATTTACTTTATAGGCTTTATCGGTGCCGCATTGAACATTTTCTTTACATCCTATTTTCAAGCTACCCTACAGCCATCCAAAGCACTTACCGTGTGTATGCTGCGTGGCCTGATTTTGTCCGCACTATTCGCCTATACCCTGCCGCTAGTGCTTGATATCATCGGTATCTGGGCATCCATTCTGCTGGCAGAGTTTATCACATTGGGCATTGCACTTGCGATGGACAGAAAGAAAAAATAACGATAAAAACATAAAGGCAGTAATTGCTTTCCGCTGTATTTCGTAAAGGAATCTTAAAGCAAAGAGGCAATCATATTTCTGCAGTGTCCAGGGAACGAGGTTTTGCAGAAATGATGATTGCCTTTTATTATTACATATTCATTTGTCGTAAAAAATCTCTTGTTTTTAATGGATAATTCAAAACTTGCTGCATTTGCAAATCCATATACTTACTCACCGATTCTCTGCCTTCTCTGCTCACATAAAGCCAGCCAAATCGATGCAGCGGTATATAGCTAAGTGCATCTAAAAAAGTGCGGCCTTCTTGCGTCAATGTTAGGCCATTGGGGTCTTCATAAGCACAGCGTTTACACAAAAGCCCACCATACACACCTCGATGAGTGTCTCCGGAAAGCTTAGCACCGCATTTCTGACAATACTTCACATTTAGAACATAACCTTGCCGTTCCAACACTTTTAACTCTAGATATCTTACCGCTACCCACGGGTCGATAAATTCCAGCAGCTGTAATGTTTGCAGCATAAATAGATACAGCTCCTCATCGGCATGCCCTTCAGAAATGACCTGATCCAATAATTCTGCCGCATACCCGGCATAGCTCATGCGAGCGAAATCACTGCGCAGCGAAGCAAAGGAAGTAATCGTAGAAGCCCCAATCACAATAGGGAATGCCTTGCCTGCAGTAACTACCAGTTCCGCCTGGCTAAACAGCAGAATTCCACCGCGCAGTTTGCTATTTTGTTTTTTTACTCCGCGCACCTGCACAGTCAGTTTGCCCTGCTCCCGGGTATAAACGGTTAACAGCTGATCTGCTTCTTTATAATCCCGACTGCGCAGAATGATGGCATTCAAATGCTGATACTGCTCCACTCTGCTTCTCCTCTTTCTCATTGATCAGTTGACGATAAAGCAGATAATATCCAATCTGACCGTTCTGACAGAA
>JAFNVD010000182.1 GCA_017383785.1 Peptococcaceae bacterium
AAAATAGCTTTCAATGTCATCATCTAATGCATTGGCTTTCTGCCACAGTCCATCTAAATCTAATCCCGGTGCAAAACACTGCACACGCAAATGATCTTCTTCATTAATCATGATACTAATACTGCCATCTGCGTTCATTGCCAAACCACGATATTGATGATCCTCTTTGCTGTGTTCCGGGCTAATATAATGTTTTTCTACCAACGCACGTTTTTCCAACAGCGATACATTATGCAAATCATAAAACTGCAGATCATTGCGATCTTTACAAAATGCGGAGAAATCGGCCAACACAGCCTGCCCGCTTTCTGCTGTCTGTTTTAAAGGGAACGGATACTGTGCAAAGTTTCTCGCCAAACGAATGCGTGTACATAATACCACGTCATTTTCAGCACCTATACCCATCGTCCATGGGCTTTCTGTACTCTGTATCAATGTTTTAAGCATTATGACCACCCTCCTGTTCTAAACGCCGAATCTCGTCACGCAATTCTGCAGCCCGTTCAAACTGTTCTTCGCTAATCGCCTGCTGCAATGCTTGACGCAACTGCACAATTTTCTGTTTTTCAGCCAATTTAGCCTCACCGCGTACCGGCACTTTACCGGTATGACGGCTATTTCCGTGGATCCGCTGAATTAGTCCCGGCATATACTCAGCAAAATAGCTATAACAATTGCTGCACCCTACGCGACCTACACGGCGGAATTCACCTGCTGTCATGCCACACATCGGACATGCATCATGGGCAGTCATATTTTTCTGTACAAAAGGCTGCGACTGACTTTCCGGATTAAAGAATCCACCAATAAAATCCGCCATAGAAAAGTCCGGCATTAACCCTAAAGTAGGAAAGCCGCCCCCAGGTTCTTTCAAGCTATTTGCACACTGTTCACACAGATGTCGTTCTTCTTTATAGACATTCACAATTTTTGTGTAATGAATGGTTGCAGGATTCTTTTTACACAATTCGCAATACATCTAACATCCAACCTTTCTATCAAGTTCTTATATAAACGCTGTTAATTTCATTTACATTTTTATCCTTGCCGCAACATATTCAGCATCGCTAATGTCTGCTGCATCATCGACGCACGTACATGATCACGTTGCTGCTTATCCATACCGACTAACACGCGGTCTTTCAATATTCCATTCAACAAAGCCATTTCTCTCTGACTGATGATGCCTTGCTGATATAAATATGCCGTTAAGCCTTCACTGTTGTTTTGCGACAAACTTTCCCCAACCATGGCACTCAACGCATCTTGAATATCAGTATCTTCTTCTAACTGCAAACTCACAATTCGAACATAACCACCGCCGCCTCGTCTGGTTTCTACCATATAGCCCTGTACCGGTGTAAATCGTGTGCTCAACACATAATTAATCTGCGAAGGTACACAATGAAAATACTCCGACAACATATTACGCTGCAGCTCCACAACTCCGGCACTCTCTTGCGCCAACAACGCTTTAATATATTCTTCTATTTGTCTGGCCAAACTACTCATTGTTCTCACCTCACAACTTTGACTTTCTTTGACCTTAAACATATTATATCCAGTTAACAGTAAAATATGCAAAGGTCAAATTTGGTTAAAATAACAAGAAAACAAAAGATAATATAAGTTATTTAAAGATAATTAACTTTATTTATATTTCATCTTGTTTATATTGCAACCATTTTTCAAAACAGCTATAATAATATACAGACATTTCTACGATATAACTATGTTCTACAAGAAAGGATGTTTTAATTCCTTATGGCAAAACAAACAGGTAAACTGCCTGCCCAACAAAACAAATCGCTATTGATTGCAGCGATCGCGTTATTTCTCACTGTTGTTGTTTTTTTTAGCGCATATTCTTTATTTTCACCGCAAGCAGCAGAAGGCTCCAAATCTGTCATGATTGAAGTAAAAGATCATTCACAAACAACCCATACCTATATAGTACATACCGATGCAGAATATTTGATTGATGCAATGAAAGATGCTCAAAAACTTACCTTTTCCGGCTACGAAGGGCCTTATGGTTTTACACTGGTTAGTGTCAACGGCACTTCCGCCGATTGGGAAAAAGACAATGCCTACTGGTGTATTTATGTAAATGGCGAAATGGGTAATTACGGTATATCCGCCCAGCCGGTAAATGACGGTGACACATTCCTATTTGAGTATACGAGCCTGGATGCCAATGCGTAATACATCTAACCTTCACACAAAAGACATCGCTAGACTGGGGCTTATGATTGCCGTGCTGGAGGTAAGCAAACTAGCTTTGGCAAACCTGCCCAATATCGAAATCGTAAGTTTTTGGGTGATACTGTTTACTTTGACATTTGGATTGCGCACAATATATGCAATCTACGGTTTTGTACTCATTGAAGGTGTCCTCTACGGCGTTCATTTCTGGTGGGTAGCTTATTTATATGTATGGACGATTTTAGCCCTTGTGACATGGGCATTTCGCAAACAGCAGTCCGTGTTATTTTGGTGCATCCTTTCTGCATTGTTTGGCTTATTCTTCGGTGCACTCTGTGCAATTCCGTATTTTATCACCGGCACATTAAGCGGCGGTCTTTATAATGGCTTGCTCGCCGGATTTTCCTGGTGGATTGCAGGTATTCCCTATGATTTCCTACACTGTATCGGTAATTTTTTTACGATGCTTATACTCTACAAACCGCTCCGCAATACCATGCAACGATTATAACACTAACAATTATAACACGATAGAAAAATGCCGTATCGAATTTTCGATACGGCATTTTTGCTTGCTTATTTATCTTTTCTAACAACATCTTTATCTATATGACAAAACTCCGCAATTCCTTTGCCCAGTTCTTTTACACACCAAATCTGGCGGTCAAAGGCACCGGCTTTATAGAAATTTTCCAGCACCATGCCAATTGGTACCGCAATCATCATCCCGATTACACCGTACACTTTATAACCGATATACATGTACACCAAGGTAGCAAACACATCAAGCCCAATGGCATCGCCTACTAATTTTGGCTGCAGCATTTGGTGCACAACCAATGCAATCACATAAATCACAACCATACCGGCCGCAATGGCAAAATCACCGGAAAACATCTCAATAACTGCCCATGGCATCAGAACGGTGCCTGTGCCAAACACCGGCAATAAATCCAAAAATGCAATACCCAAGGCAATCAGCCAGGCATGTTTGATATCCAGCAGAATTAATCCTATCGCTACAATCACAAAAATGACACCCATAATCTGAAACTGCGCTTTAAAATAGCCGCCAATAGAGCGTAATATTTCACCATATACCTTGACTACATTGTCATAAAACCCATTTGGTAAATGGGTTTTAATCCCATAAATCAGTTTATCACGGTCTACTACAAAGAAGTATGTGGCTAAAATCCCCATAATAATACTTACCAGCAAATCTGCTAAACTGCCGATTTTAGAGAATGTTTCCGCAGTCAATAACCCATCGATTGTCGAAGTCACAAAATTTTTCAATGAAACTTCCAGCGCTGCGAAGTCAAACCCTTGCATGCCAGGCAACATAACCAATAGATTCTGGAATTGTGCCAATGCTACACTCAATTCCTGTTTGGTCGCCTCATACATTGCCGGAATTTCGGCAATAAAGCCTTTGGTTTCCACAACCAGCATTGTGCCCAATGCATAACAGCCGAATGTTACCGCACCTACTACCGCTGCAGTCAAAAACAATAAGCCATATTTGCGTTTAATGCGCAGCTTCTTGTCCAAAAACTTTACAATGGGATTTACAATCAAAGAAATCACAAACCCTATTACAAAGGGCATAAAAAAGCTTATCACTTTCGGTACAACCAAAACAATTGCCAAAACGACAACCACTGCCAATACTAGGTTGCTGATAATTTTCAGATACTTCATGAAGTTTTCTTTTGTCTGTTCCGTCATAGGATAGCGCCTCCTCACTGCATCAATCCTTGCAGCATGTACAGTTTCATATTGTTTTCCTTGTTGTTTATATTAAGCCGTTTTGCAGAAAATAGCAAGAAAAATCTACCGTGTGATTGGTATTCGCACCGTAATGACAGTACCTGCCCCCAAAGTGCTTTCTAACTCTACGTCACCATTATGCAGCTGCACCCCGTGTTTTACAATAGAAAGCCCTAAGCCTGTGCCACCAATCAAACGAGAATGACTTTTATCTGCTCGATAAAACCGTTCAAAAATACGAGGTTGGTCTTCTTGTGAAATCCCAATTCCGGTATCGACTACTTTTATGATTGCATTGATACCGGACTGCACTACCGACAATTTCACACTGCCATTTGGCTTATTATATTTGATGGCATTATCGCATAAGTTATATACAATCTCCTGCAATACCGACGCAATCCCTACAACCACTGTAGGCTCTGTATAGCAGCTAAACACAATATTCTGCTGTTCCGCCTTTGACTGCAGCCGAAGTACAATCTCCTCGGCCAGCTGCGCCATATCCACCTGTTCCCACCGGAACTGCCCCGTCGATTCATCCAGTTGTGACAACTGAATGATATCGCCAATCAATGTAATGAGTCGATTGGCTTCTTTGTAGATTTTTTCTGCAAAGGGCTGCACATTTTCTTCCGATACAAGCCCATGCATCATAATCTCTGCGTAACCTGAAATTGCCGTAAGCGGCGTACGCAATTCATGGGATACATTGGCCGTAAATTCTCTGCGCAGCTGTTCCTGCTGCTGTTTTTCAGTGATATCAAGCAAAAACAATACCAGCCCCTGTGTCACCCCGGCCTTGCCTATGGCATTGCACATCACCTGATAAATACGACCGTCCAGTTCCAAAATCAAATCCTGATTCTGCCCTGCTAAACTATGATCCACCAGTTTCAGCAATTCACGATTTCGATTTGCCATCAAAATGTGCTGATTCTCGTAGTTTTCCCCATGTTGCAGGCCAAAGATACGCATTGCCTGTTTGTTAATGGATAAAATATAGCCCTGGTCATTGAGGATTACAATACCTTCGCTCATATTGTCAGCCAATGTATTAAACTCCAGCTGTTTCTCTTCCAGCTTTGTCATAGTTTCCTGAACTTGTTCTTGCATATTCTGCACATGCTCCGCTATAGGATACAGCTCTTTATAGCCAATCTGAAACAGTGGTTTCTCCGGAGACATCTGCTCTATTGGACGCACAATGGCACAAGTCTGATAATAGGCCAACGCCACCGCTAAAGCCAATAGCGCTAGCCAAAGCAAGATTACATAATCCGTCGTCAAACACTCGCTCCACCACAAAAGAGCCAGCCCTGCTAAAAACAGCCCCATAACCGAAAACGATAATATCACCATATTACGAAAAATACGAAGTTTCATACCGACTCACCATTATCCTTCAATGCGGTATCCTACACCACGTACCGTTTCAATGCATTCTCCGCTGTTACCAAGCTTCTGTCGCAGGCTGCGAATATGCACATC
>JAFNVD010000021.1 GCA_017383785.1 Peptococcaceae bacterium
AGAGCACGTTTTGCTTCGCTCTGCCCTTTCACTGCACTGAAATCATGCACTGCATATTTTGGTACACCTGTGAAATCAGGCAATGTGATTGATATAGGTTGATAACCTTCCGGTTGTTGTAAAAAATCCACCACCTCTTTTAAATGACGAAAACCATATGTTTTGCTTCCGCCAATGGCACATTCCTCTTGATTCGACGCCGGTACTACCATAACATACGGTTCGCCACTGTATTCCAATGAAATCGGCAGCACACCTTTTACCGGACGCAAAGACCCATCTAAGCCCAATTCTCCTAAAAATAAATATCGTTCTAAATTATCACACTGTATCTGCTCTGTCACATGTAATATGGCTATTGCAATTGCCAAGTCAAAACTTGGACCTTCTTTCCGAATATAAGCCGGAGCCAGATTTACCACTACTCTGCGAGGAGGAAATTCGTATCCGGCATTTTTGATAGCAGTACGTACCCGTTCTTTGCTCTCTTTGACTGCGGTATCAGGCAAACCTACAATTTCCCACGACGGAAGCCCCGAGGCTGCATCTACTTCAATCTCTACCAAATGTACCGATAACCCTAAAAGAGCTGCACTGTTTAATTGCGCCAACATATTATCATCTCCATTAATTCCATATAATGCTATTGTATGCATGTTTATGGTACTACATTTCCGAAGAAAGTTCAACCTAGAAATTATATATTTTCCCATTTTATTTTTTTGTTGGTATTAAAGCAATAAAGAAAACCGCAATAAAAAAACGGACATGTCACTTGATGCACATGCCCGTTCTAATGATATTCTGTTTATCTTAATGCTTCAATTGCTGCTTTGCGATCCGGTTTGCCAAATACAGCAGACCCGGCTACCAATACATTGGCACCGGCATTTACTACCAAAGGCGCTGTCTCCGGTGTAATACCGCCGTCTACCTGAATCAGTGGAGATACTCCCTGTTCGTTGCACATTGCCATCAAACGTTCCAGTTTTGGTACAATGTTAATAAACTTCTGCCCGCCAAAACCAGGGTTTACACTCATCAAAAGCACCATATCCAGTTCCGGTAAAATATAATCCAAGGTGCTCAAAGAAGTCGCAGGATTCAGAGCTACACCTGCTTTTTTGCCCAATGCATGGATGCTCTGAATGGTGCGATGTAAATGGGTACAAGCCTCTGCATGTACTACAATCATATCGGCACCGGCATCGGCAAATTCATTGATGTATTTATCCGGATTTTCAATCATCAGATGTACATCAAAAAACAGATTGCTGTGTGGGCGCAATTCTTTGATTAAGCCCGGGCCAAAAGTAATGTTCGGTACAAAATGACCGTCCATTACATCTAAGTGCAACCATTCTGCCCCGCCTTGTTCAATATCTTTTACTTCCTCTTGTAATTTGCTGAAATCCGCAGATAACAGCGAAGGTGCAATATATACCATATTAAAAACTCCTCTCCTGCTGAATCACTTCTTCAAGAAATGCCAAATAATTATCATATCTGCTTTGTGCTACTTCGCCATTTGCCAATGCATGTTTCACAGCGCAATCCGGTTCGTTTTTGTGCATACAAGTAGCAAAACGACAATCGCCCAATCGATCTAAAAACTCCGGAAACAAACGGCTTAATTCTTCCCGTTTGATATCTTCCGGTACAGTCAATGTGCTAAACCCCGGAGTATCTGCCAATAATGTTTCACTATCTAACTGAAACAACTCTACATGACGTGTGGTATGACGACCGCGCCCCAGTTTTTCACTGACATGGCCCGTTGCCAGATTCCATCTGTCACTGATGGCATTCATCAGACTAGACTTGCCCACACCCGAATTCCCGGCCAGTACAGAAAATTTACCATGCAGCAATGCTTTTACCTCTTCAATTCCTTCCCCGGTAACGGTACTGCAAAATACCATCGGAAAGCCTGTAGGTCCATAAATCTCTTTTAACTTATCCTGTGCCTCCTGATTTACCAAATCTGCTTTGTTGAAGCATAGCACAGGGGTTACTTCGTTCCATTGGGCAAACACGGTAAGCCGATCTATCAAACGTAAATCCGGAGCCGGGTCGGCCAATGCAGTCAAAATTACCAGCTGATCCAAATTAGCTACCGGAGGGCGAACCAGTTCGTTTTTGCGAGGCAAAAGTTCTTCGATGGCACCTCCTCGGGTATCATCATCTACCCCTTCACCAATGCGAAACAATACTTTATCACCGGGTAAAAACTTCACTTTTTTTTGACGATTTTTGCCTCTGAGAGAGCACTCATACAATTCTCCCTCAAAAGAAACATAATAAAATCCGCTATAGCCTTTTACAATGGTGCCTTCATGCAAGTCTCCGCTTAAAGCTTCGACTGCATCCTGAGTCTGTGTATGTTGTTCTTTTTTATTTGCTTTACGGCTCATAGGTTTTCTCCATAATTATTTCATTATTGCTTGTAATGGTCAACTCTGCTGTACCAAAATAGGTAAAGGCCTTTTGTACTCGTTCCCCGGCAAAACAATATTCACGGAACAACTCGGTAGTACCTTTTGCATCGCTGATCGTAGCTACGACAGTACCGCTTCTAGGTACAATCAGTTCAAATTCATCAAATTGCTGAGGACCAGGTCCACTGCTAATTATCATGGTTACACTATCACCTTCATGCAGTACTGTATCTGCCAAAGGATCCTGACGAATGACTACGCCTTTCACATACTGATCACTAGGTTCTGTTGTAATTCCGCCAATCCCCAAACCTACCATCTGCAAATCCTGCTGCGCCTGTGTCTGAGTTTTTCCAATCAGCGACGGAACAGTCACTTCCGGCGGTTCGTTGACCATAATATTGACACTGCTGCCCGGTTCCACTTCCACACCGGCCTCCGGTGATTGATACACCACCACACCATATGGATAGTCCTTGCTGGTGACCATGGAGATTTCGCCCGGTATCAGTCCTGCATTTTCCAGCTCTACATTCCACGCTTGCTGGTTTTTCCCTGTCAAATCAGGCACTTGCACTTTCTCAATCCCCAGGCTCAAGACTACTTGAATCTCTCTGCCTTTTTTCACAGTACTAGTGGCTGCAGGTTTTTGATTTATGATGACACCTTTCGGAGCATCTGCACTATATACTTCATCTGCAATCACAATTTTCAGAGACTGTGCATTTAATAGTTTTTCTGCTTCCAATACTGTTTTGTTGATTAAACTTGGCACCTGCACCTCATCATTGCCCATGAATGCCTGTGCAGCCCAGAAACTGCCGAAAAACAGTAAGAAAGCACCTAATACAAGCAATACTACACTTCGTTTACGCAATCTGCGTTTCGGTTCCGGTTCCTCGCGTTCTTCAATCCGATACTTCTGACTGCGAGTTTCTTCAAAACTGGTCATAACACGGGTGTGGTCATCGGTTTCATCCAAATATGCAGCAGAAGATGGTTTGCGTGCAGAACGACGCACCTCTACTTCCCCTTGTTGTTCCCGTTCCATCATATATTGCTGATAAATTTCATTATGCTTCGATACCCCAATATCTACATAAGAAGCAATACCGATCCCATGGTCATCCAGTTTTGCTTGCACATCAAGCAATGCCTCGGCCATTTCCTCCATGCTTTGGAATCGATTCACCGGATTTTTCTCCAGTGCTCTCAATACCACCAGCTCTAATTCTAACGGAATATCCCTACGTGCCACACGCAAACTTGGCGGTTTGTCCTGCATATGCTTCAGTGCAACACTCACCGGATTTTCTCCGGTAAACGGCACTTTGCCGGTCAGCATTTCATACATAACAATCCCAAGAGAATAAATATCGCTTTCAAACTCTACCTGTTCGCCTCGAGCCTGTTCCGGTGAAAAATAATGCGCCGAGCCCAATACACCATTGCTATGGGTCATGGTCAAATGATTTACGGCCTGTGCAATACCAAAGTCTGTAATCTTGGCAATATGATTGTGGTCAATCATGATATTATGGGGTTTGATATCTTTATGCACAATATTGTTGCTGTGTGCCTGCGCCATCCCATAACACAACTGAATGCTATAATCTAAAATCTGCTGAATCGGTAAAGAACCATGCTGCGCAATCAGTTCTTTTAACGTACAGCCATTTACATATTCCATAACCAAATACATCAAATCATCGCTTTTACCAAAATCATAGATATTAACGATGTTCTGATGATTTAATTTGGCTACCGCTTTGGCTTCGCGCTGAAACTGTTTGATAAAATCCGGATTATCAACGTACTCATCACGTAATAATTTCACTGCAACCTGACGATCCAATGCAGTATCATACGCTTGATATACCACGGCCATACCACCGGTGCCGATTTTCTGAATCAGCTCATAACGATTTGCCAGAATTCGTTTTTCCTCCATACTGTCACCTCCATTCCTCTCAGACGTTTATATTTCCTTTTTGTCGTGCAAATATAATATCAGCGTCAGATTGTCTCTTGCGCCCTGTTCTACCCCTTTATTCAGCAAAATATCCACTGCCTGATCCAACAAAACAGTGCCGGTACGCACCGATTCGCAAACGGCAATGATATCCTCTGTACTAACAGCATTGTATAGGCCATCTGTGCAGAGCACCAGTACATCATCGGCTCTCATGATCTGCTGCAAATATTGGCCTTCTACATAAGCCTCCGGCCCCAATGCTTTCATCAGCACATTTTTCTGTTTTTCATCATTTAGGGAAATTTCCTGACCCCTACGAATCAATTCTGCATAGTAAGTATGATCCACAGAAATCTGAATCAACTCACCATCACGATACATATAACAGCGGCTATCTCCTACATGGCCCAAATACAGTTGGTCTTGTTTCACAACCGCAGCTGTCAAGGTTGTACCCATAATCCCATCGTGCAGATGTTCTTGCAACGCATTGATGCGTGAATTGGCTGTTTGAAACAAGAGACGCATATGTTCTAACGAAAACTCTGCAGGCAAAGTATCTGCCTCCAATTGCGCAAACTGCTCTACCGCAATTCTGCTGGCCAACTGCCCATGCTCATGGCCGCCCATGCCATCAGCAATCACCAGCAACTGCACTACATCGCCATTTGGCATCTCTACAGAACGAATCTCATAACGGTCTTCATTGTCCTTACGCTGCCCTATATTGCTCCCTCCTGCAGCATTCATGCAATACGCCTCCTTTTATCGATTGATTATTTCACCTACATTTTTGATATTAATAGATATGGTACCATTGTCATTGGTAACAAACTCAATATAATCGGTGTTGTTGAAAAAGTCAGACGGTACTGTGAGTTCAATACCGGTATCTGTTTTGATTTTATGTGACTTGTTGGTGCGTACTGCATAGTCACGGTCTACCTCGGTCACTTTAGGCAGACTGGCATGTTCAATCTGCTCCATATAAGAATCCCGCATACCGCTATGGTGTTCAAACACCTTGCGACCTACTTCGGCAGGCTCAATCCGTTCGGATTTCTGGCCGGCTTCCAAGAGCACTGCTTTTGCCTGACAAATAGCCTGTGTTGGATTTTGACCAAACTCCTCCGCTACTTTTGTAACAATTTTATGCACCTTTTTGATAGTGTCTTTAGAAGATACCGGCATCGTACAGTTCAGTAAACGATCCGGTAAAAGATATACTTCTTCGCCGTCTAAAATACGTTTTTTATCTACAAATCGTAGGCTCCAGTCTTCCATATTGATGAATGCAAACATGGTAAGTTTTTGTGTCGGATTTGGCAAGATTGCAAAGTGCTGAATGATTTGATTGCTTGCCTGATTGTCTTGATAACTAATCTTGTGTGTATATCCTAACTGATTGTTATACAGCAAAATTCCAAAATGCTGAATCTCGCCTGCCAAAAACTCTACCGCAACAAAATCCATGGCACGTTCTTCGCCACACAGCATGAGGTCTTTGTGCAGTTTATCAGCCATTTCCTGTGTAATAGCAGCAAAAACATCTTTATCAGCCTGATAGCGTTCCAGTTTTTGACGAATCGGATTGACATCCCCTAAACGGCTTGGATGGGCTGCCGCATCTTTCCATGATTTTTCTAAATGTTTCTGTAAATATTCAAACAGTTCTCTGTCTAAATCCAAATCAGAAAATACCGGTACACCGGAGTTTAAATCTAAAATATGTAAAATTGCACGTTTTACCTGAATCATAGTATCCCTCATTATCGTAATTTTCAATCATATAGTTTCGCTCATATATGCAAATAGGCAGAACTAGCTTATCTTATTTATTATAACAAAGATAAGCCGTTCTGCCTATTTCTTTTTCATATTATTTTTTGTTTCTGTACAGGTTTTGCTACATACGATTCAGCACAGATACCAGCAATTTTTCAATAGACACGCTAAGAATAATAATGGTTACCGTCCAGGCAAACAGCTCCGGTGTTTCCAGATATACTTTGGCATTGTACAAATGTACCCCAATCGTATTATTTGCAAGGCCGATTACCTCAGCGGCTACGCCCGATTTCCAGCAGAATCCGATGCCCACCATGATTGCCGCCTGCAAATGGGGTTTTAAAGAAGGAATATAGATATCGGTAATCTGCCGTTTGCGAGACATTTGAAACATCTGTCCTACTTCTAAGAGCTTTTTGTCAACGCTAAATAAACCATGATACATATTGGAATATATAATCGGCATCCCCATTACAAACGAACACAAGGTAGAAATATGAGCACTGCCTACCCACAATAGTGCCAGAATGATAAACGATGCTACCGGAGTAGCCTTCATCACACTAATCATCGATGCCCAAAAGTTGTGTACAAAGTTGAACTTCCAAGCCAGAAATGCCAACACTGTGCCAAATATGAATGCCAGTACAAACCCAAGCATAATGCGATACAGCGATACCCCTATACTAAACCAGTAATTCGAATCCTGCATCAAATAAAACAATGTTTCAGC
>JAFNVD010000004.1 GCA_017383785.1 Peptococcaceae bacterium
AAAAGTTCGTGAAAGACTGGGCGAACTGATCTACAGAAAAGGTATGCGTGAATTCCTGCAGGCTGTAGAACTGGATCCAATCCCACAGATGGTTAAACATCCTCGTGAAAACCCATACTACTTCTGGTATCCAGAAGATTTCGAAAAAGAAAACGGAGGTGCTAACTAATGATTTCTCAATTCGCTCCAACTGATATCGGTCCTCCTCATTATTGGGACAAAATGCCTGAAATTAGTAAGAAAAACTATGGACAGTGGCAGTACCATGAATATCTGCAGTCCGGCGTTATGAAACACGTTGGTCCTGAAGGTGCTCTGTACACAGTACGTGTAGGTTCTCCTCGTCTGTTATCTATCGAAACTTTAAGATGGTTTGCTGATGTTGCTGACAAATACTGCGATGGGAAACTGCGTTTCACATCCCGTCACAACGTTGAATTCTTAACAGAAAAAGAAGAAAACATCGCTCCTATGATCGCTGAATTAGAAGCTGAAGGTTGGCCAGTAGGTGGTACAGGTAAATCCCTGAAAAACATCCTGCACACACAGGGTTGGGTACACTGCCACAGTGCTGCTACCGACGCTTCCGGTACAGTTAAAGCTGTAATGGACGATCTGTTTGAATACTTCAAAAAAGACGATCTGCCAGCTAAACTGAAAGTTTCCATGGCTTGCTGCTTGAACATGTGCGGTGCTGTACACTGCTCCGACATCGCTTGGGTAGGTATCCATAGAAAAATTCCAAGAGTAATCGATGAAGAAGTTCAGAACGGTTGCGAAATTCCAAACATCATTGCTTCTTGTCCTAAAGCGGCTATTAGACCAAATCCAAAAGCTAAATCCGTTACAATCGACGAAAGCAAATGCATGTACTGCGGTAACTGCTTCTCCGTATGTCCTGCTCTGCCAATCGCAGACCCAGACAACGACGGTATCGCAATCTTCGTTGGTGGTAAAGTATCCAATGCTCGTACCGCTCCAACATTCTCTAAATTAGCAGTTCCATTCATTCCAAACGAACCACCAAGATGGGATACTCTGGTTCAGACAATCAGACATCTGGTTGAAATTTGGGTTGAAGGCGCTCGCAAAGGCGAACGTTATGGCGAATGGATTGAAAGAATCGGTTGGGAAAAATTCTTCGAAATCGCTGGCTTAGAATTTACCGATAAACACATCGATGACTTCACATTCTCCGTTAAAACATATCATGTTGGTAACGGCTTCAAATTTACAAAATAAGTTTGTTGCCTAACCGGCATAAGGTTAGCTAAAATTTTAAAACGGGTGGTGTGCCAAAAATGGCTGAATACACACAGGAAGAATTACAGGCTAAAATCCTGGAAGTTCTGACTACCAAAGACAAAATGAAAAACAAAGAAATCGCTACAGCTTTAGACGTTAAGAAAAAAGATGTAGACGTAGCTGTTAACGCACTGGCTATGGAAGGTAAAGTAGAATTCCTGTATCTGGGTACTTCTTACGTTACTCTGCCAAAAGCGTAAGCTTTATTGGGCTAAATAACAGTTTAATTAGTTTTTACCTGCCTGCCGGGTGTCAAAACCCGGCAGACAGTAAAAAATAGGGGGAAACGAAATGGCTTTAATGGACGATTTGATTGAATATATGGCGTTTTGCGATGATGTTGTGACTGAGATGCAGGCAACCAAGTCCAGCGAATATAAAGCTGGTACGGCTGACGGTATCGAACAAGCAATGTCTTGGCTGCGTGATTATCTGGTCGAATATCCCGATTTTGTGGACCCTAAACACAGATATGATAAATTTAAAATGTAGAGGAGATTATTATCATGGCAAACATTGAAGTAAATGGCCAGGTTGTAGAACTGGACGAAGATGGTTTCTTAGTAACACTGGATCAGTGGAACGAAGACGTTGCTAGATACTTAGCAAAAGAAGAAGGCGTTGAAGAATTAAACGAAGATCACTGGAAACTGATCAACTACCTGAAAGGCTACTTCGCTGAATACGGTATCGCTCCAATGGTACGTAAAATGACCAAAGAATCCGGTTACTCCCTGAAAGAAATCTATGATCTGTTCCCATCTGGCCCAGCTAAAGGTGCTTGTAAAGTAGCTGGTCTGCCAAAACCAACAGGTTGCGTTTGATTTATCATTCGTATCAACGAAAGACTGTCGCTTAGCGACAGTCTTTTTCTTATGTCAACATATTTTAATATTACACAATGTATTTTTTGTGTATTCATAATAATTTATGTTTTGCTATTTGCAATCTACATAAAAAATGATACAATATGCTACATATTATTATTTTATTGATGAAAGGATGTAACATTTATGAGAAGTCATGAAGTAACCAAAGGCGTTGCACGTGCACCGCATCGTTCTTTATATTATGCAATGGGCTATCTGCCGGAAGATCTGGAAAAACCACTGATTGGTGTTGTTTGTGCCCATAATGAAATTATTCCGGGTCATTTTCATTTGAATGAAATTGCGGAAGCTGTAAAAAAAGGTGTATTAGCAGGTGGCGGTACCCCAATGGAATTCCCTGCAATCGGTATTTGCGATGGGATTGCCATGAATCACAGCGGTATGAAATATCCTTTGGCAACACGTGAATTAATTGCAGACTCTATCGAATCTGTTTCTATGGGTCATAAGTTTGATGGTTTGGTGCTGATCGGCAACTGTGATAAAATTGTACCTGGGATGTTGATGGCAGCAGCAAGATTAAACATTCCATCTATTTATATCAGTGGTGGTCCGATGTTGGCCGGCAGTTATAAAGGTCAGCCATCCGACTTGATCAAAGGGCCTTTTGAGATGGTAGGTCAGTGCACCAGCGGGAAAATTACAGAAGAAGATTTAGAAGAAATCGCAAAAGGTTCTTGCCCTGGTTGTGGTAGCTGTGCAGGGATGTATACTGCAAATACCATGAACTGTCTGGCAGAAGTATTGGGTATGGCATTGCCTGGAAACGGTACCATTCCTGCAGTATATGGCGATCGTCGTGCATTGGCAAAACGTGCCGGTATGGAAATTGTGAAAATGGTAGAAAACGATATCAAGCCAAGAGATATCTTAACACTGGAATCTTTCCAGAATGCAATTGCAGCAGATATGGCTATTGGCGGGTCCAGTAATACAGTACTGCATTTATTGGCAATCGCTAAACAGGCACAGGTTGAGTTATCTTTAAATGAGTTCGATCGCATTAGCGGTATCGTGCCACACATCAGTAAACTGAATCCTTCCGGTAAACACCATATTCAGAACCTGTATGCAGCAGGTGGTATGGATGGTGTACTGAAAACATTGTTAGATGGCGGCCTGATTCATGGGGATTGTATCAACGTAACAGGCAAAACATTGAAAGAACGTTTAGCAGACGCACAGGTATTTGACAGAGAAGTAATTCGTGATTTAGATCATGCCCATTCTGCTACCGGCGGTATTGCAATTTTAAGTGGCAACTTGGCTCCGGACGGTGCTGTTGTAAAAGCGGCAGGGGTAAAACCTGAAATGATGGTACATGAAGGTCCTGCCCGTGTATTTGATTCCGAGGAAGAAGCTTTTGCAGCAATTACCGGCAATCAGATTCATGCCGGTGATGTTGTGGTAATTCGCTATGAAGGGCCAAAAGGCGGTCCGGGTATGCGTGAAATGCTGAGCCCAACAGCTGCAATTATCGGTGCAGGTCTGGATACAGAATGTGCATTAATTACTGACGGTCGTTTCTCCGGTGGTACAGCGGGTGCGGCTATTGGTCATGTTTCTCCGGAAGCTGCCGAAGGTGGTCCGATTGCGTTTATTCAGGAAGGCGATATTATCGCAATTGATATTCCAAACCGTAAATTGGAACTGAGAGTATCTGAAGAAGAATTGGCGAAGAGAAAAGAAGGCTGGACACCGAAAAAAGTAGAAACCTTCCCGAACTCTTATCTGAAACGCTATGCACATTTGGTAACTTCCGCAAGTACCGGTGCCACAATGCGTGATGACTTTTAATTAGCCCTTTTTTATGAACGACAAGACAATATAGAAATAAAAGCCTGATATCATTTGCCTTGTCCAGCTCAAGCCGGACACTTGCCGTACAAGTTCAGCTTTATCAGACCAAGGTCTGCTACGCTTTGTACTTGTTATGGCAGTGTTCCGTTTTACGCGGGACTGCGTTGCAAATATATCAGGCTTTATATGCTGAATGAACCATACTAATTATTTTGTAAACACGTTTAAATCGTTAAAAAAATAAAAATTCAAAAAATAATGAAAAAAGGTGTTGACAAAAGGGTAGAGGAAATGATAATATATCAAAGCTGTCACAAAC
>JAFNVD010000183.1 GCA_017383785.1 Peptococcaceae bacterium
GCATAACCGATAATGCGCTGTACATGACTGTTCATGCCGCAAAAAATCAGTTTGCCCTGTTCTTGATTACACATTTTGAACCATGCCACCATTACACCCAGGCCGGAGGAATCAATAAATCCTACTTCTTTCATGTCCACCAGAATATGATACTGTTTGTGCAGTTCGGCATATTCTTTCAGTTTTTCTTTTACTTCAGCTGTACATCCCAGTGTTACTTCACCCTGCAATGTCGCTAAAATATAATTTTCTTTTTTTTCAATCTGAATCTGACACATAGAAACATCCCCCTTAGGATAATAATTCAATAGAAATATAGTTGATGTCGTCAGCAATCTGCTCTCTGGATACCCATGTCAAAATTTCTTCTTTGAGCTGACGCAATTGTAATATGGTTACCGGTGCATCGGTATCAAACAACTCATGAATACTGCTGCAGGTTTTTGCTTCTTTGCCAAGCAAAGCAAGTTCAAAAATCCCATCAGTGTACAAAAACAATTCATCACCAATATTAAGCTGTACTTGTTTTTGGTCATACGGCATATCAGGCAAAATCCCTAATGGCAAGCCATGGTCATTATCCAAAAGTTCCAGCCGATTGCCTGTATATAGCCCCGGTGCACTATGTCCGGCATTGCTGTATAGAAAAGTACGCTGTTCTAAATCCAGCACACCATAAAAAGCTGTCACGAAATAATCGTTTTCTGTGCCGCGGAAAAATTGCTCCAGGCGATTGTTCAGTTGCTCCAGGAATAAGCCCGGCTCCAGATATTGCTTTTTCAAATCATAGATTTGAAATTTAATCGTGGCCGTAATCATAGCCGAGGCTACACCATGGCCTTTTACATCGCAAATCAGTACACCAAGATGGCTATCGTCAATCTTGATAAAATCGTAAAAATCTCCGCCAATAAAACTACTCGGCTTGTACAGCACATCAATATGAATATTGTCGTACTGCGGTACTTTATGCGGCAAGAAACTTTTTTGCAGCTCTGTAGCAATCATCAATTCCCGGTGGAGCTGCATATACTTATCGTCCAGATCATTGGCAATGGATTTCATTTTGAGCAGGTTTTTCACACGCAGCACCAGCTCATGGCTGTCTACCGGCTTGGTCAAAAACTCGTCCGCCCCCGATTGAAGACCTTGCAGCATATCTTTTTTATCATTGAGCGCCGTAATCATAATTACAGGAATATTCTGATATAGCTTGTGTTCCTTTACCCAGCGACAAATATCATACCCCGAGGTGTCCGGCAGCATCACGTCAAGCAAAATCAAATCCAATGTATATTGTTCAATAATAGCATAAGCTTCTGCACCATTATGGGCTTTGTATAGTTCCAAAGGGATACCGCTCAACTCCAGATAAGCTTCCAGCAAATCCAAATTGACTTCATAGTCATCGACCAGCAGAATATTTGGTTTTCGTGCCATAACACACCTCCAACACACTGCATTCGTGTTTATTTAGAAATAGTATACTACAAAACCTCACAGAAAAACAGAAAAAAATAACGCTACCGAATAAAATCGATAGCGTTATGATTACTAAATGCAATATACGAATTAAGCGTTGAACAAGTCACCAATGGTGCTGCCCATTTCTTCCTGTACTACAGGAATTTCTTCTTCAACAACTTCTTCTGCTACTTCTTCAACTACAGGAGCTGGTTTTGCTGGTCTTTCGGTCAGCTGTTTGATGCTCAGGGAAACTTTTTTGTTTTCCAGATCCAGTTCCAGTACTTTTGCGGATACTTCCTGACCAATCTGCAGAGCGTCTTCTACTTTTTCTACACGATCCCAGGAAATCTGAGAGATGTGTACCAGACCGTCTACACCGTCAGCCAACTGTACGAATGCACCGAAAGGAACGATACGTACAACTTTACCGCTTACTACGTTGCCAGCAGCAAATGTTTCAGCAGCAGCTTCCCAAGGATTTACGGACAGCTGTTTCAGACCCAGAGAGATTTTGCCTGTTTCTTTGTCAGCACCCAGTACATATACTTCTACTTCCTGACCAACTTTTACTACGTCGCCAGGATTTTTTACACGACCCCAACCCATTTCGGATACGTGCAGCAGACCATCTACGCCACCCAGGTCGATGAATGCACCGAACTGAGCCAGTCTTCTAACAGTACCTTTTCTAGTCTGGCCTTCAGCGATACCTGCCCAGAATTCTTCTTTACGTGCTTTTTCTGTTTCTTCCAGAATAGAACGACGATCCAGAACGATTTTTCTAGCTTCTGGTTCGAATTTGATGATTTTGAATTCTAAAGTCTGGCCAACGAAAGATGCGATATCTTCGATGAATTTTACATCCAGACGGGAAGCAGGTACGAAACCTCTTGTACCGATATCAACGATAACGCCGCCTTTTACTACATCTACAACAGGAGCTTCGATTACTTTGCCTTCGTTATAGATTTCTTCTAATTTTTCCATAGCTTCAACCTGGTCTACGCGTTTTTTGCTCAGCAGGATGTTGCCTTCTTTATCTTCTTTGATTACCATTAAACGAATTTCGTCGCCGATTTTTACTACATCTGCAGGATTTACGTTTTTGGTGAAGCTCAGTTCACGAACCGGAATAATACCTTCGGATTTGCCGCCGATATCTACCAAAACTTCATCGTTATCAATTTTTACTACAGTACCGGTAACGATATCGTCTCTACCTACTTCTCCTAAAATACCATAGCTTTCTAAACCCTGTTCCATTGTCATTTCTTCCATTTTTAATGTAACCTCCCTAATAATCCAGTCAGGTGTTGAGGCACCTGCTGTAATTCCAACGTTTTCAACACCATCAAACCAAGCAGAATCAATGTCCTCTACCGATTCGATGTGTTCTGTCCGACATCCATTCTGTCGGCATATGTTTGCCAGTTTCTGCGTGTTTGCACTGTTAGAGCCACCGATTACCAGCATAAAATCCACAGTTCCGGCCAGCTCCAAAGCTGCGTTTTGACGCTCTCTGGTGGCTGAACAGATTGTGTTAAATACCTTCAATTCCTCTATCCCATACTGCTCCAAAGCGCTGACTGCTTGTTCAAAGCGCTCTAGATTTTCTGTTGTCTGTGAAACCAGACATACCTTCTGCCCGGCAAGTGACAAAGATTCCAGCTCTTGAATCTGCTGAAAGGCAATGCCGTTTTCACCGGCCCAGCCTAAAATGCCCTCTACCTCCGGATGACTCCGGTTGCCCAGAATCAGTACAAGATATCCGTTCTGGCTATATTCATGCGCAAGCTTTTGTACTTTACTTACAAAAGGACAGGTGCAATCATACAGCTCCAGCCCGCGACTGCGAGCCTCATCGTAAATAGACGGTGCAACACCATGTGTTCTGATCATCACAGTTTTTTCCTGGATTTCCTCAAAGGAATCCCGTGCATAAATGCCCATCCCCTCCAGGCGTTTTACCTCCTGTGGGTTGTGAATCAAAGGGCCCAGCGTTGCCAAAGGCACATGCCCGGCACGTACCAGTTCTTCCCCTTTTTTGATGGCCATCTTTACACCAAAACAGAAACCTGCATGGGGAGCTATCTGAAAGTCCACTCCATCAGCTCCTTTATCAAAATATACTTACCCCTCTATTATAACGGATATTGGCAGGAAGTGAAATAGTTATTTGAAAATTATTTCGTAGATTCTATCATTTTTTTATTTTATGATACAATAACTCAACCACTTCATCAAAAGACAAATGGCTGGTATCAATCAATTCTGCATCTTCTGCCTGGCGAAGTGGTGACACTTCACGTTCTGAATCTTTTTTATCACGCAGTGCAATATCGGCCTCCAGCTGTGCATAATCCACAGCCTGCCCTTTTGCTTCTAATTCCAGACCGCGACGACGTGCCCGTTCTTGTAAAGATGCCGTCAAAAAGAATTTGTACTGTGCTTCCGGCAATACAGTGGTGCCAATATCACGTCCGTCCATCAGCACATCTGCGCCCTGTGCAATTCGACGCTGCTGTGCTGTCATGCTTTCCCGCACAATCGGAATCATAGAGACAGCCGATACATTTGCTGAAATCTCAGGTGTACGGATTGCCTCTGTAACATCGATACCATTGCAATATAAACGCTGTACACCATCTTCATCCTTAAAATTCAGTTCTAATGTATCCAGCAGCTGTGTCATTGCTTCTATATTGTCAAAAGCAATCTGCTGCTCCATAGCAGCCCAGGTCACAGCACGATACATTGCCCCGGTATCCAGATAAATACAGCCCAAGCGCTTAGACAACACCTTTGCGACAGAGCTTTTCCCTGCCCCTGCCGGTCCGTCGATGGCAATTTGTATAGTTTGTGTTTCGTTTGTCAATTTCAGCACCTCATCATTTGATAATACGGTGTGCCAGCCCTACTGCCACTTCGTCCAAATGCAGTAACCCTACACCCAAAAATACAGCAACACTCAAGTGATCTTTATAACGAGCAATGCCTAATTTTCCGCCTACATTCAGCCCAATGGCTTTGCTCTGAATCTGAGAAAGCGCCTCTCTTGTAGCCCCGGCTACTGACCCTTCCTCTGAATGTGTATTGCCAATCAAGCCCTCGCGTTTGGCTGCCACAATGGCATGTTCAATAATTTTATTGATAGAAGCCAAATATTCTCCACCAAAATCCACCGCAGCAGTTTTGATGCCAATTGCCTCATTTTTTTTCTTTTCTACTTTTTCATCATCGCGTGTTTCTGTCATTGCCATATACAATGCAATTCTCGCAATTTTTTTACTACCGTAGGTCATAGCCTCACCCCATAATTTGGTTAATACTATTATTTTAATGCAGAATCCTCATTTGTGCAAGCCATCCCGGCCAAATAACCGGTAGAAAAAGCCGCCTGCAGATTAAAGCCGCCCGTCATCCCATCAATATCCAGCACTTCACCGGTAAAATACAAACCTTTTACCAGTTTACTTTCCATAGTTTTTGGCGATACTTCTTTTACACTGACACCACCGGCTGTGACAATTGCTTCTTCGATTGGCCGCGCTTTAGTAATAGTAAATCTAAAGTCTTTCAAAGTATCTACCATACGCATACGTTCTTCTTTAGTAATCTGATGCATTGCCTTATCGCCGGATACGTTGGCACGTTTCAAGAATACAGGAATCAATTTGCTTGGCATCAAAGCCGGCAGACTGTTCTTCAGCTGTTTTTTGTTTTGTTCTTCAATTTCACGCAAAAATCTAGCATCCAGTTTTTCTCTGGAAAGTGCCGGTTTGAAATCAATACTGCCTATCAGAGGCTGTTTGTTCTTCTGCCAGTAATCCACCGCTTTGTAGCTCTGTGTCAATACAATCGGGCCGGATACACCAAAGTGCGTAAACAGCATTTCCCCAAAGTCTTCGGCCAGTTTTTTACCCTCAGCAGTGGTGATGGTGAACGTCACATTCTTGAGGCTTAATCCCTGCAGCTCTTTTACATAGCCCTCTGCACATTCTAACGGAATCAGAGACGGACGCAATGTCACAATGCTGTGGCCTGCTTTACGAGCAAAATGATAGCCATCGCCTGTAGAACCGGTCCCCGGGTAAGAAGCCCCGCCGGTAGCCACGATTACACAATCTGCTGCGATTTTTCTGCCATTTGGCAAAAGTACGCCGACTGCTCGTCCTTCTTCATACAATACCTCTTTGACAGTGGCATTGAGCCATAAATCTACACCGGCAGCCTCCAATTTACGACGCAGTGCATTTACAATATCTTTGGCCTGATCACTTACAGGAAATACACGTTCCCCACGTTCTACTTTCAGCGGCACCCCTGCTTCTTCAAAAAAATATTTTACCTGCTGATTGGAAAAACTGGCCAGCGCAGTATATAAAAACTTGCCATTGTGTAAAAAACTATTGATAATCTCTGTAGTGTCTTTATCGGTAGTGACATTACATCTGCCCTTACCGGAAATCAGAATTTTTTTGCCCGGACGATCATTTTTTTCAAACAGCATTACCTGTGCACCGTTTTCCGCAGCCATCAGCGCTGCCATCATACCACTGGCACCGGCACCAATTACAATTACTCGCTTTGCCATAAATATCTCCCTTTCCTGCTTGCAATTATGTATAAAAAAATACTTTTTTCAAATACTATAGCTATTGAATCAAAGGAGGTCAAGATATGTTTACAAGAAAAAAGAAATTTTTTGTATTATCTGCTGCTGTCCTGTTTGTATCCTGCCTGTTTCTGGCCGGGTGCGGCAGTGACCAAGCACAACAAAACACCCCATCCGGCAATAGCCGAACACCATCCACCCAAAACACACCCGGTATGAACGGAGGAAACACCGGAACAAACTCCGGTATGATTCCGAATAACACCGGAACAAATGGCATGAACGGTACCAACGGCACCGTAAATATGGGGACAACAATGGGCAATGACACACTGCACCAACGTGCCGAAAAAATTGCCGATGCCATCGTAAAAGACATTGATGCAGTCAAAGATGCCCGTGTCATCATCAGCGACAAAATGGCCTATGTATCCGTGTCCATCACCGAAACCGCCGGCAGCGACACTTCCAAAGACCTGAAAGAAGAAATCGGGAAAGTCGTGAAGAAAACCGACACAGCCATCGAAGATGTATATGTAATGGAGGACGCCGATACCTTCACCCGTATGAAAGAAATGGTGAATGACATCGCCGACGGTAAACCGGTCTCCGGCTTTATGGACGAACTGAAAACCATGTTTACCAGAGTTATGCCAAGTAAAGAGTAAAATCACAACAGCCAAGCTAC
>JAFNVD010000184.1 GCA_017383785.1 Peptococcaceae bacterium
ACTTGTTTTTCTACGATAGTCAAATCTACCGGCAATGCACCGCCTCTCAGCATGGTTGCCAGGCTCTGCACTTCTTCATATGTCATAAAGCCACCGGAGATTTGTGCTTTGCCATCTACGATCGGTTCATTTACCGATGGTGCGGAAATAATCTGTCCGTCCAGCATAATTGCCACAATTCTGTATTCTCTGTTTTCATCATATCCTTGTGCATTGATTTTTTTCGGATATTTATTGATTAAATCATTAGTAGCATTAGCAAATGCCTTGGTTCCTGCATTGTTGAATTCCAGCGATACCAAGAATTTTTCATCGGCATACAACGCTTCTTCGTTCACGCCTGCAGATGCACGTTTTAAATCAGACCCTTCTAAGATCACTTCGCCATTGTCGTATCGTACAAACTGCAGTTTTGCTGTAGTACCGATTACACGTACCGCTTCATCTGCATCTTCTACCCCCGGCAGTTCTACAGAAATACGGTTACTGCCTTCCAGACGCACTTCCGGTTCTGCTACCCCTAAGCCGTTGATACGGTTTTCAATAACAGATTTGGCTGCCTCCATATCTTCCATACTGGTGCCTTCCGGTGCTTCCAATCGCACCATCACACCGCCTTGCAAATCAAGCCCCAATGTGGCTTTGTCGCCATACAGCGGAAACAAAATTCCTGCCGCCATGACTACAATCAATATTGTGGCTACTAATGTAATAACTTTTGGCCAACGCATATTTGTTCGTCCTCCTACTCTAAACTTCCATTGCTTGTCTTATTCCAATTTGTCTATTATATCGCTGCATTCCACAATGTGCAATGATTAATTGTGCAATATTCCCAAATCGAAACCAAATCTTAATACAAACAGGAGATACCCTCCATAAGAACGGTATCCCCTGTCTGTAATTAGATATATGTTTATTTGCGATTCGACTTATTTGGTCACGCTATCACTGTAGCGACGAATATCACTTGCATTGTCAAATTTGGTGATCTGGTCGCCATGCTGTACAATCAGTGTAGGTGCTTTCATAATGGAATACTGCTGTACCAGAGATGCATTTTCTTCTGCTACCACTTTCTGATATGGCACGTTTGCTTTCTGCAGGAATGTCTCTGCAATTTTGCAGTTTGGACATGTCTGAGTGGTAAACAACAGTACGGTATCTGCCGGTGTTTCAGTCACAGCATCCAAATTGATGAGTTCCTGTTTTTCCCCTGCATCGCTTACCCGTTTCAGCACGGAATTGGCAATGTTGTATACTTTACGGTCTTTAAACTCTTTGCTCTTACCGTCGTTCCAGTTCTGTACAGGACGATAGTACCCTGTGATACGGCTGTATACTTCGGTTTTTGCATTGCAGATTGGACATTCATATACTTCACCGGAGATATAGCCATGTTCTTTACAGATGGAATAGGTTGGCGATAAGGTGTAGTATGGCAGTTTGTAGTTTTCTGCAATTTTGCGTACCAACTGCGCAGCACTCTGCCAGTCAGGCAGTTTTTCGCCCAGGAATGCATGGAATACGGTACCGGATGTGTACAGTGTCTGCAGTTCATCCTGGATATCCAATGCAGCAAAGATATCTTCGGTATAGCCAACAGGTAAGTGAGAGCTGTTGGTATAGTATGGAGTATCATTTGGCTCGGAAGCAGTAATGATATCCGGATAACGTTTTACGTCATGTTTTGCTAAACGATAAGAGGTAGATTCTGCAGGGGTTGCCTCCAGATTGTACAGATCGCCGTACATTTCCTGATAGTCGCTCAGACGTTCACGCATATGGTTCAGCACATCCTGTGTAAATTTCTGTGCTTTTTCGTGTGTTAAATCTTCACCAATCCAATTAGCATTCAGACATGCTTCGTTCATCCCTACCAGACCAATGGTGGAGAAATGGCTGTCGAAGTTGCCCAGGTAACGTTTGGTGTATGGATACAGCCCTTCATCCAACAGACGGGTGATGATAGTACGTTTGGATTTCAGGGAACGAGCGGAAATATCCATCATTTTGTCCAGACGACGGTAGAAATCTGCCTCATCTGCTGCTTCATAAGCAATACGTGGCATATTGATGGTTACTACCCCTACAGAGCCTGTACTTTCCCCGCTGCCAAAGAAACCGCCGGATTTTTTGCGCAGTTCACGCAAATCCAGACGCAGACGGCAGCACATACTGCGTACGTCACTTGGTTCCATATCACTGTTGATATAGTTGGAGAAGTATGGTGTACCGTATTTGGAGGTCATTTCAAACAACAGACGGTTGTTTTCTGTTTCAGACCAGTCAAAATCTGAGGTGATAGAGTATGTTGGAATTGGATACTGGAATCCGCGACCGTTGGCATCGCCTTCAATCATGATTTCCAGGAATGCTTTGTTGATCATATCCATTTCTTTTTTGCAATCTTTATATTTGAAATCCATTTCTTTGCCGCCAACGATTGCATTCATTTCTGCCATATCGTTTGGTACTACCCAGTCTAAGGTAATGTTGCTGAATGGAGCCTGTGTCCCCCAACGGCTTGGTGTGTTTACACCATAGATAAAGGATTCCAAAGATTTTTTCACCTGCTCATAGCTCAGGTTGTCTACTTTTACAAATGGAGCCAGATAGGTATCGAAGGAAGAAAACGCCTGCGCCCCTGCCCATTCGTTCTGCATAATCCCCAGGAAGTTTACCATCTGGTTGCACAGTGTAGCCAAATGTTTAGCCGGAGCAGATGTGATTTTACCAGGAATACCGCCTAAACCTTCCTGAATCAGCTGTTTTAAGGACCAGCCTGCACAGTAGCCTGTCAGCATAGACATGTCGTGAATATGAATATCTGCATTGCGATGTGCATTTGCGATTTCATC